>CAZHOU010000042.1:0-11057 GCA_964534165.1 uncultured Zetaproteobacteria bacterium | reverse complement strand
GGCAGAGGTCTGCAAAACCTCCATGCACGGGTTCGAATCCCGTCCCTGCCTCCATACCCCCTTGATCGCCATCCCGTTGACCACTATGTAGATTGGTGCTTGTTCAAAAAATCCATGCGGAAGAGCCCACCCGCGATGAGCGAGGTGTGACGGGGCATCCCCGGCTTGAAAAGAAAGCGTCCGCAATGGCCACGGAGAACCGGACCATGAAGCAATCCGCGCGCTTCGATTCCACGTTGCGTCGAAAACTGAACGACGAGGTGCACCTGCGCCCCTACGATCCCGTCCTGCCGCCGCACAAGGTGAGCTACCTGGCCGTACAAAGCGGTCCAGCGCATTGGCAGGCGGAATGGGCGCATCTGCATGCCCTGGTCCGCCATTTCGGCCGCCGCGCCCCGCAGGATCTGGAAACGTTGGGGCGCAACACTTTCCGGATCGATCTCGGCGCCTTCCGTCTCAAGGTTGAGCGCCACCACGAATACACGCGGTACCAATTCATGCGCCGGGAAGAGGTCTCCATCTCGAAACCCTTTGCCGCCCCGGTCACCGACCGCCTGCCCCCGGATTGGCTCGCAGGGCTTCCGGGGCGCCTGCTGGTCGCCAGCCATATCAGTATCCTCCCCGACCCGAGCGAAAGCGACGACAGGCTGATCGCACGGGTGATGCAGATCATGGAACCACGCTCGCTGACCGGATCCATCATGGGGCGCAGTCGAAACCGGGTGTTCACCGATTTCCGCCTGGGCGCGGACGGCTTCTCGCGCCTGCTGATTTTCGCCCGCACCCGCTCCGCGGCCCAGACGGGGCGCCTTTTGTGGCGGTTGTTGGAGATCGAGACCTACCGCATGCTGGCCCTGCTGGCGTTGCCGGATGCTCGCAGGCTGCTCACCACATTACCGGCCGAGGAAGAGCGCCTGGTCCGGCTCACCAACGCCATCGTCGAGGACGGGGGCCGCAGCGACGTGCAATTGTTCGATGAGGTATCCGAATTCGCGGCCATGGTGGAGAGCCTCCTGTCCACGCATTACCGCCGTTTTTCGGCCTCGCGCGCCTATTTCGATCTCGTCGAACAGAGGTTGCAGGACCTGCGCGAGCGACCGATCCCCCAAATCCCGCAATTGGGCACCTTCCTGCGCCGCAGGCTGGAGCCGGCAAGGGACACCTGCCAGGCGATCGAGCGCTGGCTCGACCAGCTTGCGAACCGGACCTCCCGTACGGTGGAATTGCTGCGGACGCGGGTGGAAATCGGCCTCGAAAAGCAAAACCGCTCCATGCTGGAAACGATGAGCAGGCGCACGCACTTGCAGTTGCGCATGCAACAGGCGGCGGAATTGTTCTCGGTCACCATCTTCACCTACTACGGTATTCAGCTGCTCGCCTACTGGGTGGAGGCCGTCGCCGCGATCGGCGGCTGGCACCCGAACATGCTGTTGATCAAGGCGGCTGCGATTCCTCTCCTGGCCGGAGGCGCCTGGTACGGACTCCAGCATGCTCGACGTGCCTTCAACCGTCGTTACGACAACGGCGAAACGGAGGGTTCCGAGAGAGATTGACGTCCACGCGGTATTTTCCCCCCGCCCTCCCCGTGCTATAAGTCCGCATGCCTGATTCCTACCTGCACGAAATCGAGCACAGCAAGGTCTACGAGATCGCCAGGGAGACGCCGCTGGAGCTGGCGCCGAAGCTGTCGGCCCGGCTGCACAACGAGGTGCTGTTGAAGCGCGAGGACCTGCAGCCGGTCTTCTCCTTCAAGATCCGCGGCGCCTATAACAAGATCGCCCGGCTGCGTGACACCGAATGCGAACGTGGCGTGATCTGCGCCTCGGCCGGCAACCATGCCCAGGGCGTGGCCATGAGCGCCCGCAAGCGCGGCTGCAAGGCCGTGATCGTGATGCCGAGAACGACGCCGGAAATCAAGGTAAAGGCGGTTGAATCCATGGGCGCGCGGGTGGTTCTGGCCGGGGATTCCTATTCCGACGCCTGCCGCCATGCCTACGTCCTGGGCGATGAGCAGGGTCTGCACTTCGTCCATCCCTACGACGATCCGCTGGTGATCGCCGGCCAGGGCACGATCGCCGAGGAATTGCTGCGCCAGACCACCAAGGACATCGATGCCGTGTTCATCCCCATCGGCGGCGGCGGTCTGGCCGCCGGCATGGCCGTCTACTTGAAGCGTTATTCACCGCAAACGCGCGTGATCGGTGTCGAACCGGTGGATTCGGCGGCCATGCATCACTCCCTCAAGGCCGGCCGGCGTATCCGCCTCGATCAGGTCGGTATCTTCGCCGACGGCGTGGCCGTCAAGCAGGTCGGCGAACACACCTTCGATCTCGTCCGACGTTTCGTCGATGAGATCATGCTGGTCGACACCGACGAGATCTGCGCCGCGATCAAGGACATCTTCGAGGACAACCGCACCATCGTCGAACCCGCCGGCGCCCTCGCTGTGGCGGCGATGAAGAGGTTCGTGGCACGGGAACGCGCGCACGGCAAGGTGCTGGTGTGCATCAACAGCGGCGCCAACATGAACTTCGATCGCCTGCGGCACGTGGCCGAGCGCACCGAGATGGGAGAAAAACGCGAGGCCCTGTTCGCCGTCACCATCCCTGAGCGGCCGGGATCGTTCCTGGAATTCTGCCGTGCCCTCGAGGGACGGATCATCACCGAGTTCAACTACCGCCTCTCCAGCCGCACCGAGGCGCACATCTTTGTCGGCATCGGCATCCACGGGCCGGAGGAGGTGCGGGCCATCCAGGCGAAACTGGAGGCCCGGGGCTATCCGACGATCGATCTGATGGACAACGAACTGGCCAAGCTGCACATCCGGCACATGGTCGGGGGCCGGAGCAGCCTGGTCCACGACGAGGTGTTGTTCCGCTTCGAGTTCCCGGAACGGCCGGGGGCGCTGCTCGATTTTCTCAACCAGTCCGCCGGACGCTGGAACATCTCCCTGTTCCACTACCGCAACCATGGCGCCGCCTTCGGGCGCGTGCTGGCCGGGCTCGAGGTGCCGCCACCGGAGCGCCCCGAACTGGCGCGATTTCTTGATCGTCTCGGCTACGCCTACGTGGACGAAACCGACAACCCGGCCTACCAACGCTTCCTGTGACTGCACGAAAGTGAAGCTCGCCGATCGCATCCGGGAGGCCCTGCGCGAGGTCGTGGACCCCGAGATCGGGGTCAACATCGTGGACCTCGGCCTGGTCTACGAGATTCACGTCGAGGAGGATGCGGTTCGTATCCGGATGACGATGACCTCCCCCGCCTGCCCGATGGGCATGTGGTTGTGCGAACAGGCGCGGCAGGCGGCGCAACAGCAAGCCGGTGCGCGCAAGGTGGCAGTGGAACTGGTATGGGATCCACCATGGCAGCCGGCGATGATGAGCGAGGCGGCCCGAAGCCTCCTGGGCTGGACGGGTAAGGGCGGCTCCGAGGGCGAGGGATGAGCAGTGGGTGCTGAGAAGCCATCGCTTGAACCGGTTTCCGATCCCCCGTCCGGCGCGGACGGCCTGGGCGAGGGCCCCGGGCCGGCCCCGGCCTGGCGGTTCCCGCTGCTGATCCTCGGCTTCGTCTCCCTGGGCGCCGGTCTGGCGGCGGGCCTCGGGCGCCTCGGCTGGCATTCCTTTTTTGCCGTTCCTTCGCTGGCACCGGCGCACGCCCCCCTGATGACCGGCGCCTTTCTCGGCACCCTCATCGCCCTGGAACGGGCCGTGGCCAGTGGAAAAAAATGGGTCTATCTGGCTCCACTCGGCGCCGGTCTCGGCGGCATCCTTCTGATCACGGGGATCGCGAATGCCGCCGTCGTGCCCCTGTTCGTGGCCGCCGGCCTCGTCTTTGTCGCCGCCAGCATGCATTTGAGCCGCCGCCGCCCCGGGCTGCCGCTGTGGATCATGACCCTGGGCGCCCTCTGCTGGCCTCTCGCCAGCCTTGTTTGGGCGATGCGGGGAGCGACGGCGGCCGCGCCCTGGTGGGCCGCCTTCCTAATCCTGACCATCTTCGGGGAAAGGCTGGAACTCAGCCGCCTGCGCCCCATGCCGGCGCGCGGGGAACAGATCTTCATGGTCCTGGTGCTACTGTATCTGGCCGCCCTCGTCCTCACCCTGCTCGATCCTCCGGTCGGACGCTTGTCGATGGCCGCGATTCTGCCCGTGATCGTGTTGGGATTGTGGCGCTACGATATCGCCCGCGCCACGATCGCCACCGCCGGCCTGCCTCGTTTCGTTTCCATCTCCGTGCTGGCCGCCTATTTCTGGCTCGTCGTCGCCTCCGTCACCGCCCTCTTCACGGGCGGGCTCTTCGCCCCCGGTCGCGGCTACGATCCCGGCCTGCACGCCGTGTTCCTCGGTTTCGTCTTCTCCATGGTGTTCGCTCACGCGCCGATCATCTTCCCGGCCGTGACCGGATTCCGGATCGCCTTTCATCCCCTGTTCTACCTGCATCTTGCGCTGTTGCACGCCTCGCTGCTCGCAAGGGTCTTCGCCGACTACGCCGCGGATCCGGTGCTGCGCATGTACGCCGGTGCGGCCAACGCCGCCGCCATCGTCCTGTTCGTTTTCAACACCGTTGCGGCCGTCGCCCGCGGCCGCAAACGGCAGCTATGAGCGCATCCGGTCCGGATCGCGCACGGCACCTCGATCGGCGGAAGTGGTCAGAAGGGCGTAGGCCTTTAGGGACTTGGAGACGACCCGCTGGCGGGAGGCGGGCCTCCAGGCCGCGGAGCCTTTGGCCTCCATCCTCTTCCTGCGTTCATCCATCTCCTTATCCGATATCTGCAAACGTATGGAACGATTGGGAATATCGATGGCGATCCTGTCCCCCTCCTCGATCAGGGCAATGCCCCCGCCGGCCGCCGCCTCCGGGGATACATGGCCGATGGACAAGCCGGAGGTGCCGCCGGAGAAGCGACCGTCCGTGAGCAGGGCGCAGGAGGCGCCCAGGCCCTTGGACTTGAGGTAGGAGGTGGGGTAGAGCATCTCCTGCATGCCCGGACCGCCGCGAGGGCCCTCGTAGCGAATGACGACGACATCGCCGGACTCGATGCGATCGCCGAGGATGGCCGCGACGGCCTCCTCCTGCGACTCGAAGACCCGCGCCCGGCCCTCGAAGCGCCAGATCGACGGAGCCACACCGGCGGTCTTGACGATGCAGCCGCGCTCGGCGATGTTGCCGAACAGCACCGCCAGGCCGCCGTCGGCGGAATAGGCGTGATCGACATCGCGGATGCATCCCTCCTCGCGGTCCAGATCGAGCGTATCGAAGCGCGCATCCTGGCTGAAGGCCACGAGATTCGGCTTGCCACCGGGGGCGGCGCGAAAGAATTCCTGCGCTCTTTCGTTTTCCGGGCGGCGCACGTCCCAGCTGTCGATGGCGGCCCCCAGGGTCGGTGCATGCACGGCATGCACGTCGCGGTGGATCAGGCCGGCGCGATCCAACTCCGCCAGAATGCCGAACACGCCGCCGGCCCGATGCACGTCCTCGAGGTGGTAGCTTGAAGACGGCGACACCTTGCAGATGTTCGGGACATGGCGCGACAGGCGGTCGATGTCCGCCATCGTGAAATCCACTTCGGCCTCGGCGGCGATGGCCAGCAGGTGCAGCACGGTGTTGGTGGAACCACCCATGGCGATGTCCAGGCTCATGGCGTTTTCAAATGCCGCCTTCGTGGCGATCGAACGTGGCAACACCCCGGCCTCGTCCCGTTCGTAATAGCGCTTGCATAGCTCCACGATCAGCCGCCCGGCCTTGAGAAAGAGTTCCTTGCGATCGGCGTGGGTCGCCACCAGCGTGCCGTTTCCAGGCAGGCTCATTCCCAGTGCCTCGGTCAGGCAGTTCATGGAATTGGCGGTGAACATGCCCGAGCAGGAACCGCAGGTGGGACAGGCCGAACGCTCGACGGCGGCGATATCGGCGTCGGACTCGCTGCTGTCGGCGGCCATGACCATGGCATCGACGAGATCCAGGCGCCTCTCCCGCCCGTGCAGGCGCACCCTTCCCGCCTCCATCGGGCCGCCGGAGACGAACACGGCCGGAATGTTCAGGCGCATGGCGGCCATCAACATGCCGGGCGTGATCTTGTCGCAATTGGAGATGCACACCAGGGCATCCGCCATATGGGCGTTGACCATGTATTCGACGGAATCGGCGATCAATTCGCGGCTGGGAAGGGAGTAGAGCATGCCGCCGTGGCCCATGGCGATGCCGTCGTCGATGGCAATGGTGTTGAATTCCTTGGCCACCCCGCCCGCGGCCTCGATGGCGCCGGCCACCAGCCGCCCCATGTCGCGCAGGTGCACATGCCCGGGAACGAATTGCGTGAAGGAATTGGCAACGGCGATGATCGGTTTGCCGAAGTCCTCGTCCTTCATGCCGGTGGCGCGCCACAGGGCGCGGGCGCCGGCCATGTTGCGTCCGTGCGTGGAAATGCGGGAACGATATGCGGGCATGGTCTTCTCCTTATTCCAACATCGGCGGCGATTGTAGCCCTTTGGGCTTCCGGCGGCGACATTGACATCGCCCCCGGCGCTCACAACACTGTTGCGCCATGAACACACAGGAGGCCATGGCGACCCTGTATGCCGCCCCCGAGGACGATCTCCTGGATCGCATACGCACGCTACGCTCCGAACTGGGGCAGCGGGTATTGATCCTCGGCCATCATTATCAGCGCGAAGAGGTGATCGCCTTCGCCGACATCACCGGCGACTCGCTCAAGCTGGCCCAGCAGGCGGCGCAAACCGATGCTCCCTTCATCATCTTCTGCGGCGTGCATTTCATGGCCGAAACGGCGGACATCCTCACCGCCGATGAACAGATCGTCATTCTGCCCGATGCCGCCGCCGGCTGCTCGATGGCGGACATGGCCGATGAAGCCCAGGTGCATGAATGCTGGCGGCAGTTGTCCCGGATCATGGCCGCGGACGAGCGTGTCACGCCGGTGACCTACATCAATTCCACAGCCGGCCTGAAGGCCTTCTGCGGCCGCCACGGGGGTATCGTCTGCACCTCCTCCAACGCCCGTCGCATCCTGGAGTGGGGCTGGGGGAAAAGGGAGAAGATCCTCTTCTTTCCGGATCGGCATCTGGGGGAGAACACGGCCCGGGCCATGGGCATCGGGGACTCGGAGATGGTCCTTTGGGATCCGAGAAAGCCGCTGGGCGGCAACCGCCCCGAGGCGATTCGTGCCGCTCGGCTGATTCTCTGGCAGGGTTTTTGCTCCGTGCATCAGCTTTTTCGCCCGGAGCACGTCGACGCCATGCGCCGAGAGCACCCCGGGATTGAGGTGCTGGCGCACCCGGAGTGCGCGCACACGGTCTGCGCCAAGGCCGATTTCGTCGGTTCCACCGAGGCCATCATCCGTCACGTACAGAAGGCAGCGAGCGGTCAATCCTTCGCCATCGGCACGGAACTGAATCTGGTGAATCGTCTGCGTCTGCAACACCCGGACAAGCCGGTCTATTTTCTCGCGCCGATGGTGTGCATGTGTTCGACGATGTTCCGCACCGATCCCCAGCACCTGTATGCCGCTTTGAAGAGTGTGGCGGACGGCCAACCGATCAACGTGATCCGTGTGCCGGAGGAGGATGCGCGTTGGGCACGGGTGGCGCTGGACCGGATGTTGGAACTGGGTTGATCCAAATGCGGAAAATCCTGCTGCTCGCACTCGTGCCGGCGTTCATCATCGCCGTCTCCTCCGCCGGTGCGGCGACTGCGAATCCACTGGACTCCCTGTCCCGGGCCATCGAAGCTTTCATCAAGGGTCCCGATGGCCGCCTGGCCCCGTCCACGATCGCCCGCGCCCAAGCCATGCTTGGAGCCGCCATGCTGGCGGATCGAAAAAACGACACCCGGGGGCGCGACGAGGCCGTCGCCGGAGCCAGGGAAGCCCTCGCTTCCGCCCGGAGCCTGGCCCGTGATTTCAGAAGCAAGTTCAAGGACGTTCTCGCCCTGGAGGCCGCGGCCAGGGAAACCCTGGGCGACAAAAAGGACCCAAATTTCGAACAGGCGGAGCAACGTCTTTCGCAGCTGATCAATGCCTTCGAACGCGGCGATCTGAACAAGGCTTTCAAATTGGCCGAAAGTGCGAAGGAGGCCTTCAAGGGTGTTCTCGACGCCGGTCTGCCGGCATTGCTGCACCAAACCGATGCCGCCCTGATTCAGGCGGCGCGCAAGGGTGCCAAACGCTACGCGCCCGTCACTTACCAGGCGGCGAGGGCATGGTTGGCCGCGGCCGTGGCCTACCTCGACGGCAAGAATTCTCAATGGCCGCGGCATCCTCGGAAGGGGTTGCGACTGGCCCGCGCGGCGGCGGAGACCGCCGTCACGGTGAGAAAATGGCGGCACGATCCGGGAAGTCACGAAAGGTTGCTCCTTGCGGCCAGGCGTTCGCGCATCGAGATTGCGCAGGCTGTTGGCCTTGATGCGGATGCGGGCGACCCCACGGCAGACGTGGAAGCTGCGCGCATCAAGAAGCGAATCGAGGCCCTGAAGCGGCGATTGGACGGCGAGCGCAAGGCCCGCAAAGCGGCCATCGAGACTTTGCGGGAACAACATACCCAAGAACTCAAGAATGCGCTCGAGCGCCAGCGTGCAGAGATCACGCGCAACTGCGCCGAGCAGATCGCAAGACTCAAGGAAGCCTTCCGCGTCAAGCTGCAGCGGGCGACCTTCGAGCAGCGGCGACAACAGCGGCTGCGCAAGCTCTTTCACAAGGATGAGGCGGACATTCTGGTCAATCTTGACGGCTCCCTGTTGATCCGCCTAAAGGCCCTGAAATTCCCTTCGGGCGGCAGCACCATCGATCCCAAGTCCTTCGATCTGCTCCGGCGCGTCAAACAGGGCCTGCAACTGTATCCGGGACGGGAAATCGTCATTGAAGGCCACACGGACAACCGTGGCGACCCCAAGGCCAATCAGAAGCTCTCGCTCAAGCGTGCCGAGGCCGTACGTAATTTCTTCATCGCCTCCGGTTTGCAGGACGTCAGGTTCAAGACCCTCGGTTACGGCGATGCCTATCCCATCGCCAGCAACGACTACGAACTCGGCCGCGCCATGAATCGCCGCATCGATATCGTCATCAAGCCTCCGACCACGAAATGAGTGCATCCGGCAAGGAAAAGACGCTGATCGACAGCGCCGGCATCGCCCGCCTCTCTCCGGCCTTGCAGGGTTGCATTCGCAGGCTGCTGGATGAATTCAAGCACGACGATCCCTACAAGCGCTCCATCATCCTGGAAACCATGTTGCTCGTCAGCGGCGAGCACGAATCGGCGGATCTGAAAATGATCGCCAATGTGATCAAGGAAGTCCGCAAGGGCCTTGAAGTCTTCCGGCCCTACAAGGCCGTGCGCAAGGTGTGCATCTTCGGCTCGGCGCGCATGCCGTCTGAACATCCCCGTTACAGGCAGGCGAGGGAATGTGCGCGGCTGATCCGTGAGAACGGCATGATGGTCATCACCGGCGGCGGAGGCGGTATCATGCAGGCGGCCAACGAGGGAGCGGGACGCGAACAGTCCTTCGGCATCAACATCAACCTGCCTCTGGAGCAGTTTCCCAACCCGATCGTGGACGGCTCACCGCGGCATTTCTATTGCAAGTATTTTTTCACCCGCAAGCTGTTCTTCCTCAAGGAGAGCGATGCCGTCATCCTGGCCCCGGGCGGCTTCGGCACCCTGGACGAGACCTTCGAGACGCTGACCCTGTTGCAGACCGGCCGCACACCGCCCATTCCCCTGGTGCTTCTCGAAGCTCCCAACGACGATTACTGGGGCCCTCTCGTCCATTCGTGGATGCGCCGGCTGGTGGAGGACCGCCTGATCAGCAGCAACGATTACCGCCTTTTCTACCACACGGACAACGCCGAGGCCGCAGTCCAGCACATCACGAACTTCTACACCAATTACCACAGCTTCCGCTACGTCGGCGAATGGGTGCTGTTGCGCATTCTCTGCCCGCTGTCCGAGGCATCCCTCGAACGTCTGAACGCGGAGTTCTCGGATGTTCTGAACGAAGGAAGAATCGAGCAGGTCTTTCAATGGCCGCAGAGCGACTCTCCCGCATACAGGCATCTGCCGCGATTGCGCATGCGTCTCAATCGCAGGTGCCTGAACGTGCTGCCGGACATCATCCGCCGCATCAACGAACTATCGGAGAACGACGGCAATCGTTTGTATTCCTAGCCCGGATTTTTCACAAAGTCCTCGGCACGCAGTCCTTCCAAGGGTTCAGGGTTCAGGAAAAAACGTCTCATGTTCTACTTCTCAGTCCTCGGCCCTCAGTCCTCAGTCCCTCGCTTTCCCCTCAGTCCTCGGCCCTCAGTCCCTCGATTTTCGTCTCCCGTCTCCCGTCTCACGTCTCACATCTCACGTTTTTTTACTCAGTCCTCAGTCCTCAGTCCTTCTCTTTCCCCTCAGTCCTCAGTCCCTCGCTTTTCGTCTCACGTCTAACGTTCTTCGTAACATTCAAGCAAGGACGGGGTAAGCAGCCATTCGAGGCGCCACAGCCCCTCCTCCCGCAGCAGGCATAGGACACCGGCGTTCCGAAAGACCACGAAACTGCGCTCCGCATCGCCGGCGAGCAACAATGAGGCCAAGCGGTCGAGATGCGGCAGATGCCCAACCAGCATCACATCCTTCTCGCGCTCCTGCAGGCGTCCTTGCCACACGTGCGGATCGTCGTTCGGTGCAAGCCCGGGGGCGCTGTTGTAGGCGGCGTTCAGGCAGCGGGCCAGGATCTCCGCCGTCTCGGCCGCGCGCAGTTTGCCGCTGTGTACGATCTCGGGCACCACAAGGCGCGTGCAGCGGTACAGAAAATCCCCGATCCGGCGCACGGTGGCGGCGCCCTTCTCCGTCAGCGGACGCTGCGGATCCTCCGCCTTGGGCACGGCCTCGCCATGCTGAACCAGATAGACCCTCATTCCTGCGCCTCCCCTGCACCCGCATGCTGCGCTCCTCCGGCGGCCGGAATGACGAAACTGAAGATGCTGCCGCGTCCGGGCTCGCTGTCCTCGAGCCAGACGGCGCCGCCGTGGGCCTCGGCCAGGCGCTTGCAGAGGGCAAGGC
>CAZHOU010000041.1:0-11109 GCA_964534165.1 uncultured Zetaproteobacteria bacterium | reverse complement strand
GATACATATATTTAGGGCACCATAGGAATCGAGGATACTTTCATCGATTTCAAAATATTCTGAAAACAGCAACCTGACGCTCATTTCATTCCCGCTCCTTCTTCACCCGCTCCTCAAACACTGCCCACGCCTGACGATAATCATCTTCGCGGTTGCAGCGATCAAATGGGGCAACATAGGTGATCTGTTTTTCTCTGGGGCCACCGGGGAGGGTGTCGTCCATGATGGTACGGACGATTTCGTATCCAGCAGGCAGATCGCGGACATCTTCCCAGCCAAGGGGTTTTGATTCTTCTGTGCCATCAGGGTAGCGGAGGGTGCAGGGGGCATCGGTTTTGGCGGCTTTACGGGGGAGGCCGACGCCGGTTAAGCCTTTGGAGGCGGTGAATACGATGCGACCGTTGGTGTCGTACCAAGTGTCGGCTTCGTATTGGCGCATGACGGGGAACTGGACGCGGTAGATGGTGAGCAGTTCTTCCGGTGTCAAACCAAGGGCGAGAGCTGCCAGAACATCAATCTCCACCAGCGCCTGACGGCGGGCGTAATCAGTGCGCAAGGCACAATCGCGATGCCATTCGGGGGTGAGATTGCGGAAAAAAGCATTGGGCAGACGCGGATCGGATTTTGTCCAGTGATCGCGGGTGAAATCATCCTGCCAGCAGTCACGCCAGAGATCAGCGTAGTGGTTGGTGAGGCAGTTGAGGGATAAGACACGCAAATTCAAAAAGCATTTCACCGCAGAGGACACAGAGGACGCAGAGAGAAGCGGGAATCCTTTTAATGTTGATTCATATAGGTCACTTTTACCTGTTGTTTTTAGGTAAAAATCAACGATAACCGACATACAAGATCCCATAAAAGCAACCATTGCTAATGGGTCTTTGAATGTGGTGGAAAGCACTGGGTGAATATGCCCTGTGCTCTTCGGAACAATGGCGCATATCATTGATCGCTCAGATGAAGCTCCAAACATTCGGCGGTTCACAAAGCGATAATACTCTGTCACCCGCTTCGGTTCGGTTTCACCGGCTTCGACCCACGGAACCCTGGGTGTGCGGGCGCGGTATTCGGGTTCATCGCAGGCGGGGATGTAGTTGGTGCGCGGCAGATAATTGTCGGGCAGGTTGGTGAGGTCGAGGATGTCGTAGTGGCCTTTTTCAGTGCAAACAGCACGGGGTGTTTTGTAACAGGGATTGCCGACAAAAAAGTGCGGGCCGGAGAGAATCCATTGCTCCGACGATTCGGGGAAACAGGTTTTGCGGCGGATGGTGCCGTCGTTCTGGGCATTGGTTTCATGCCACATTTCCAATGAATAATACTCGCCCTGTAGATCACCCAGTCGTTTGGGCTGGCTGGCGAATTTTTTCAATACGGCCTTTAGTGACGCGGATGATAGCTTCAATCGCTTCGACCTTGCCATCACGGGTCATAATCATTTCATCCTCATTGGTGAAGGTGTCCAGGAGAATGCGATCCTTGCGTGCCTGCACTTTGCGGACGCGTTCCTTTGAGGCTTTCAGCGCGGCCAGTCGTTTTTCTTCGGCGATCTGTTTTGGTGTTTTTGCCGCCGCCCGGGTTTTTATGACGACGCCCTCGCTATTCAGCGTCTGGATGCTTTTTTTCGCGTACCGCGGCGGGATGCTGTCTCCGTACTGTACCTGGCCGTTTTCATCGATCCATTTTTTTAGTTTGCCGGCCTGGGCCGGGGTGACCGGAAGTTTGAGAAAGATCATGGCCAGCCACACTTCGCCGGCCCCGATGATCCATCCGCACAGCCGCCAGGCGGATGCGACAGCCAAGCGCTTGCGGTTGCGATACATGGCATGGATAGCCGCATCGAGTGCCACGGCGCTGCCATGGATGCCCCATCCTTCACGGCCGGGAGCCAAATGCGTAATCAGAACCACGCTCTTTTCGAACATCCCCCGGCGTTGGGCGATGTAGAAGCCCGCCAACAGCACGCTGATCGAAACCGTGCCGAGAATCGCGGGGAAAAGAAGATCATCGTTCCCGAGTTGCAGCACCAGCAACAGCAATCCAAGGAGAGTAAAAATGATCTGTGTCAGTACGGCGATGGTGAGATCGAGAACGGCACTGGCACCGGCGACGTTGGCGTCGATGCCAAGATGCGCGATCCAGCGCGCCTTGGCCAACTCACCGCCGATCTGGGCCACCGGCAGAAGGCTGTTGATCGATTCACCGATCCAGCGAGCCACAAGCAGACGCGGGAAGGAGAGACGGTCTTGCAATCGAAAGAGGGTGCTCCACGCCCGGGTGTTGATCAGCATGGGGGCGAGATGAAAAGCGGCGATGACCAACAATCCCCATCCGGCCGAGGCAAGAGCGTGGACGACCTCCCCGAAGCCCTGCCAGGCGATCAGCGCCATAGCCAGCGAAAGACCGATCAGCAATGCCAGGGAAGCGGCGATACCCATGTGCGGACTCTTCAACACCGGGCCGGTGGACGCAACGTTTGTGGCTTCATGGGTAGGGGGAGGGGCTTTGGAAATCGCTCAAGCTGCCAGGCGCCGGCCAAGAAGCACCCTTCTTCTTCGCCACCTTTGCACGATGCCCGGTCAGTCTTCCAGAGCGGCCGCGGTCTGCAAATACATTCTGCCGGCGGCAATCAAATTTGCAGCCAACAAAGAAAAGGAAACGGCGAACAGGATGGCCGCCGCATAGGTGAGTCCCGGAGGCCAGATGGTTGCCGCCACCAGGACCGGCAACGCACACAAATGGGCTAGCAGCTGGCGGCCTTTGTCACGTTCCGGAATGATGTCCCGCACGCTTGGTAGCCCGCTTTGATGCAGGAACCGGCTTTGAAGATGGAACCACACCAGGAAGGGAACAATCTTGTAAAGCATACCGTTGACGACGGAAACGGCGAAACCAACGATGAAAAGCGAGCCGAGCAGCAGCTCATAGCGTGGCCAGGCTGCGAGAGCGGGCAGGAATTGGCCGCCGAGCCAGAGCAGGGAGGAGGCGATCAGACATAGCATGCCCGTGCGCCAAAAAAGCACGGTTGCGTCCATGCGTCGACGTCGGCGAAGGGCCTGCAGACGGAGTGTGATCGCGCCAAACAGGGTGAGGGCGAATGCCAGGTACAGGCCAAAGAGTTTGACGCTCCAATGGATCCCGAAATGAAGGAAGAGATACGACCACGCAAGCAATGCCGCGAGGATGGATCGACCAAGCCATTCTTGCAGCCACGAGGGATACGGCGGTGTCAATTGAAACATCGGCACGACCTCGTAGGCGATGCCGATCACCAGCAGTCCGATCCATCCGATCAGAGCCCAGGCCAGGTGAACATCCGTCCAGGAATGGACATGATGGTTCTCGAACTGCCAGATATGTTCGGCGCCGATTCTCAGCCCGAAGGCGAGTGCCACGGCCAGACACAAGATGGCGAGGCGCATGCCGGAGACCGTGGCGTTGTGGACACAGGAGCGTGCCAGGCTCCAGGATATGACAAGCAGGAAAATCAATACGGCGGCGGCAAGAAGCGACAGGCCGGCCCACATGCAGGGAACGTTGTTAAACCCGAGACCGCAGCCAAGGGCGAGCACTCCCAGACATAGAAGCAAATGCACCATGGTGCTCGTGAACCGGGGATGCCATGTTGGAGATCCGGCGACAACCGGCATCATCTGCAGCAAGGCCCCCATCATGCTCATGGTGATGAAACCCAGGGTCAGCAAGTGCGTAAGGGCCAGTGTCGAGGGTGTCCAGCGCTGAGAAAGCGCATCGGAACCGGCGAAGAGCAAGGCAACGGCTGCGGTAAGCCCGAAGATCGGAGCGGTGAGGAAAAAACGGAACGGTGCGGAGATCGGCGGTGCTTGCTCCAAGGATAGGCCGGGAACCTGAATCATCGTCCCGGTCTATCCAGCCTGGCGACCGATTCTTAAATGCCGGAGGTGGATGTATACCGGTCGGTTGGGGAGATGCCGGAGTCTCGGAAGTAGCCGGGTCATGACCTGCGAATGACCGGTCCGTCCTGCATGGCTGCATCCACCTCTTTTTGTGCGCTTTCGTCGCCCCGGCGCCAGATAAACAATTCATAGGCACAGCGTCTTCCGGTTCGGATTGCATGCGAGAAGCCTTCGCGTTCCAGGATTTCGTAAAGGGGAAAGGGTTCACGGTGGATCCACACCCGCAGATAGCAACCCGGTGACAGGGTATCCAGGGCCGAGAGGATACGCTCCAGGGGTTCGGGAGGTTCAAGGAAATTTACATCAAGAAATTTTTCCGCTGCCATGCTTCTCAGTTTTTCCTGTCCATGGCGCGAAGCCTTGCCAGGATCTCTTCCTGCTCGCCACCCAGAACCCGGTCCGCCATGGGATAGAGGATGTTTTCCTCTTTCAGGTTGTGTTGCTGGATCAGCATCAGCAAGGTATCCGAGAGGCCGAGGCAATGTTCACTTTGGCGCTTGGAAATATCTTCCTGGATCTCCTGGAACAGTCGACGCATGTCCTCGTGTTCGTGACGCATGACCTGGACGGGTCCCAGACTCGCACCCATCCTTTCTTCCAGAGTCGGAAAAAGAATCTCCTCCTCTTTCCCGAGATGCAGTTCCATATGGGCGACGAAATCCGTGAACAGTCGTTCGGCATCCTGCCAATGGCGTTGTTCCACCGCTTCTTCCACGGCAGCCAGCAGTCCGTCGCAACTTCGATGTTCGCGGGTCAGAAGGGTGCGGATGTTTTCCATACTTTGCTCCAGGAAGGCTCGCCGCGATTCTTTTCCTGCTGAATTCTATTCCGCATTGATGCATATCAAGGTCGGTTGAACGCTGAATGGGTCGGGTTTCTCATGCGGCCGTGCTTGCCCGCCGGCCGCGGTCGCGGCAGACAGGGATCAATGGCAAAGATCATTCACACTCCGGGCGGAGTCGGCACGGAAAAAGCATGGCCTTCATCTCGCCTCAAGCCCAAACGCACGTCCTGCATAGGGAAGCGCGAGCCTGAAACCAACGGGGCAAACCGTGACCCCGGGCAAGGAAGAGAAAATTCATGCAACGGATGGATATCCCATGCCCTTCGCCCATCGGTGTTGCGTTTTCGTGAAAGATGCGGGTTCGGAGGCGATTTCATTTTCCGGCGCATGCTCTCGGGGAATTCCGGTTTAAATATAGCCATGTTCACGGAACCATTCGATGGCATCGCGTATGGCCTCGACGGCGGGTCGATGCCTGTATCCAAGCTCCCTTTCGGCCTTGGCCGATGAAAAATACATGTGTTTCTTGGCCATTCGCACCCCGTCCACGGTCATCATCGGTTCGACGCTGCCACGAAGACGTGCGAGATTCTGTGCCACCCAGGCGAAAGGAAGAACCAGATTGTGGGGAAGCCGGATTCGGGCCGCGGGTTTGCCGCTGAGGGCGGCGATTTTCATCAGCAGGGTCCTTAGACTCATGTTGTCCCCCCCCAGGATGTAGCGTTCCCCCACCTTGCCGTGCTCCATGGCCAGCAGATGGCCGGCGGCGACATCGTCCACGTGCACGATATTGAGGCCCGTATCCACATAGGCCGGCATCCTGCCGCGTGCGGCCTCGACGATCATGCGTCCGGTCGGTGTGGGGCGGATGTCACGGGGGCCGACCGGTGTGGACGGATTGACGATGACAGCTGGGAGCCCGTCTTCGATCACCATGCGCCGGACCGTTTCCTCGGCCATGAACTTCGAACGCTTGTAGTGGCCGATCATTGAATCAAGAGAAGACGGCGTTGATTCATCAGCCGTTCCACCGTCTGGACACAAGCCGAGTGTGGCAACGCTGCTCGTGTAGACGATGCGTTCGATCCCGGCCACAAGCGCTGCCTGCATGATGTTGCGTGTTCCTTCCACATTGGTGCGGTAAAGGGCCTGGGGATGGGGAACCCAGAGCCGATAGTCGGCCGCGGCATGGAACAGAATCCGACAACCGGCGAGAGCCGGGTGCAGGGAATCCGCATCGGTCAGATCGCCGATGACGATTTCCACATCCAGACCTTCCAGGTTGCTCCGTGGGCTCGTTGGACGCAACAGCGCCCGCACCGTGTGACCGGCCGCAAGCAGGCGGCGGCAGATTGCCGAACCGATAAATCCGGATGCTCCGCTCACAAGCACCTTCATACTTGCGGCCCTCGATCGGTCTGAACAAGAAAAGCGGGTAGAACGAACAATGTGCACAGGAGGGTGAGGATGATTCCAAGAGAAAGCAACTGTCCCAAACTGGCGGTTCCTTGATGGGGGGAGAAGGAGAGGTTGCCGAAGCCGCAGATGGTGGTCAATGCGCTCAGAATGACAGCCCTCGAGGTGCTGCTGCCGAGGAGATCGCGGATCGTTTTCTGTTTTCGCCGCAAGGCATGGAAGCGCTGGACCATATGGATGCCGTTGTCCACCCCGATGCCCAGCAGGAGCGGCAGGGCGATCACATTGGCGAAGTTGAACGGGATGTGCAACAGCACGCCGGCTGCTGCCGTCAGCAGGCCGGCCAGGAGCAATGGCAGCAGGACGAGCATCGCATCCTTCAGGCTGCGCAGGGAAAACAGGAGAATGACGAAGATGAGTGCAATGGCGGTGAGAAAAGCCTGTTGAAAGGCATGGATGACGGCTGATCCCGCCTCCAGGATGAACACCGGCGCACCGGTTGCATCCGGGGCAACGGTGCGGACACTGGCGACGAAACGCCGCAATGCATCGACATCCTCGATGTTTTCCCTCGGCCACACCTCGACCCGGTAGGTGCCGTCGCGGCTGAGCCAATTGCGACGCAGGGCCGGCGGCAGATCACTTGCATGGAAGGCACGGGTGTCCAGTGCCCGGTAGAGGAAGTGCAACATTTCTGGAAGGGTGGCCAACAGGCTGCGTTGAAGCTCCGCCACGTCGGCCGTTCTTTCAGCCGGAACGACCACGCCCAGATGCCTGAGAAATGCGGACAGCTGCGTATGCAAGCGCCGCACCGCCTCATCGCCATCACCCCTCTGAAGCATCTTCTGCAGGGAGTGATCGAGGGCGAGCATGGCCTGGATCTGGTCGGTGGTCGAAGGCGGCGGCGGTGTCTCTGTTTCCTTCGCTGGGGGACCAAGGATCAAGGCCATATCCTCGATCAATGCCAGTTTTTCTTCCTGATTTTTCGGTACGAAATCAAAGAGGGAGATCGTCTTGTCCACGGTGTCCAGTTGTTTGAGGCGATATTCGAGTTCGTGCACCTTCCGTGGATTGCGGGTCAGCACCATAATGTTCGAGGGGGAAATGGTGTGTCGGGCAAGCAGGCCCCTGTAGGTCTGCACCGATTCGCTGTTCTGGTCACGCAGATCGATGGGGTCGTAGTCAAAATACACCTCGGGGAGGAGGGTGAGGGCTGCGAGCACCACGACCGGCGTAAGGATGCGAATCGGCCGTGCCGCTCGAATCAACCCATTCCCGAGCGATCGCAGCCATGTCGCCGTGGTGGAATCGGCAGTGATGGCCTCGGATCGTGCAACATCGGCCGCCGGTTGCCACAGGCACAGGATTGATGGCAACAGCGCCAGGGTCACGAACAGGCTGATGAACATGCCGGTGCCGGAGATGATGCCGAGTTCCGATATGCCCACGTAGGCGGTGGGAATGAAACAGTAGAAACCCACGGCCGTGGTGAGTGCACATAGAAACAGGGAAACGCCTACGTCCCGGACCGCACCCCACACGGCCGGGGAAGGATCCATGCCCTTGCCCTTGAGTTCCTTGTAGCGAAGACAAAGGTGGATGGCGTAATCCACCCCGAGTCCGATGTAGAGCACCGCGAAGGCGATGGAAATCAAATTCAGATGGCCCACAGCGAGGGCGGCGAAGGCTGCGGTCAGCGCCAAGCCGGCGAGAAGACAGAAGAGCGTCGCGGCCACCAGCCTGAACGAGCCCAGGCCGGCGATCAGAACCGCACCCACCATGAGTGCGGCCAACAGGGCGGCTGTTCCGGTGCCCTTGGTGACGCTTACGATCTCGTCATGGGACAAGGCCACGCTGCCGGTGAGCCGAATGCGCACGGGCAAGTCCGGATCGTTGTGGAAAATGTTCGCCTGCTTGCGAATCCAGCGGATGGCTACCTGGGCCGGAAGCAGCTTGCCGTAATCCAGGTACGGTTGCACGATGATGAATTGTTCCCGCCTGCTCGAAGGCCGGCCCTCGTTTTGCATCAACTCCTGCCATGAAAGACGGTAGTGCCGATGCTCCCGGAGCGCATGGATGGCGGCGGCCACCTTCATCAGAACGGGATCGATCTCCACCTCCTCCCCTTCGGAGGATGCCTTCACGGCGCTTTGCAGCATGGAAAACAAGCCTCGCAACGAGGGATCATGCGTGAGCTTCCCGAGAAAGGGTTGGATTCGGGCCATGCGGTCGGCAATGGTTTCCAGTTTTTTCTTGGGAAGAAAGAGCAGCGCGTGCGTCTGCAGGAAGGGATCGGCCAGGGGAAGGTAGACGAACCTGAACAAGTCGGGACGGGACTTGAGGCGTGCGGCCATGGTCGTTGCCGCCCGCCGGGCATCCTCGGGGGTTTCCGCATCGATGACGATCAGAATGTTGTTCAGGTATTGGGGAAATTCCCGCTCAAAGACATGGTAGGTCTGACGAAAGGGAAGATGAGGCGAAAGCATGTCATTGGTGTTGGTGTTAAAACCAAGGTGACCACTTGTGTAGACCAGTGAGGCGGAGACCAGGAGACCGGCCGCGACAAGCACCCGACCCGGCCGCGCGCAGGCGAACCCGGTCCACCATTGGATGGCTTGCGTAAGCGCGGCATTCAGACGCTTTTGCACGAACAGGTCCCGTGAGCCTCGTTCAGCGAGGGTATCGGAAGGGAGGGTTGGATTGCCTTGCTGCCCGCTTGAGCGTTTGCATGGCGGCGTGGAAGTGGTGTCCCAGACGCATCAGCGCCGGCCAGGTTCGGGGGTAAAGGGCCGCTTTCCACAACAAATGACGCAAATTTATGGCGCCGTGAGCGTCGATGGAAGTCGGAATATAGGGTGGAAGGCGATCCCGGGCGGTATCGGCGACGGCTCGCAGGCAAAGGAAGGGAATGTCCGCCTGTTCGGCCGCATAACCAACCGCAGCGCTCTCCATGTCCACCGCAGCGCAGCCCCGGGCCACAAAAAGCGCATGTTTCTGCTGCGGTTCGGTGAGCAAGATCGGACTCTCGGCAAGGGGGCCATGCTCGACCCTGCAGACGCCGTTCAGTCCCCGGATGGTCCGGATCCGCCATTCGGCATCGGTGTACAGGATACGTTCGCTTGCAGAAACGATATGTTCAGGCAGCAACAACGTTCCCGGTTGCAGGTGCTCACTCAGGGCTCCGGCACACCCCCAGCTAACGAGGGCACCGACGCCGCGGTCGATGAGGATGCGGGCACAGTGATATGCACGTTCTTGACCGCTGCCCGAGATCATGAGCATGAGATCGCCGCTGCGCACCGGAAGCGGATTCGCACGATTTCGGCGGCAGCGGGAAAATTCCGGCAGGCACCTTGCTTCCTGGGGGAGTGCGGCGATGATGCCGGTGAGCATCAGCCGTCGGTTTGCAGGTTGCGGTAGCGGGCCAGGGCCCAAAGAGGAAAGTACTTGTCGTAGCCGTGGTACTTCAGGTAGAAGACGCGGGGAAACCCGGGGGCGGTGAACGCCTCGTCCCGCCACAAGCCGTCGGCCTGTTGGTGCCGGAGCAGGAAGCGGGCACCCCGGCGAACGGCTGCACTTTTGTGTTCGCCCGCAGCCATCAGGGCCAGCATGGCCCAGGCGGTCTGGAATGCGGTGCTGGGGTGTCCGAGTCCTGCCAACTCGGGATGTTCATAGGTATCGTTGCTTTCTCCCCAGCCACCGTCCGCCTGTTGCACACTTTCCAGCCATGCCACGGCTCGGCGAACCGTTGGATCCTGCGGAGGAACGCCGGCTCGGTTCAGGCCGGTCAGAACCGACCATGTGCCGTAAATGTAGTTGGTTCCCCAACGACCAAACCATCCCCCGAAACCCTCCTGTTCATGCCGCAAAAAATCCAGGCAGGCCTCCAGTGAGGCAAGGTATTTTTTGTCTTTTTCGTCTTGTTCAAGCATGTTGCCGAGCACGAGAGCCATGCGGCCGCTGACATCGCTGGTCGGGGGGTCCAACAAGGCACCATGGTCGGCAAAGGGAATATGATTCAGATAGGTATGGGTGTTGTCGGCATCGAAGGCGGCGAAACCCCCGTTCCTTGATTGCATGCCGCAAACCCAATCCATGGCCCGGCGTATCTTTTCCTGAAATTGTCTCGGGTCGTATGCCTGCATGGCCCATACAACCATCCCCGTGTCGTCCAGATCGGGATAAAAGCTGTTCTCGAACTGGAAGGGCCAGCCGCCGCCGCGAAGATCGGGGTGCATCCGGCGCCAATCGCCCGCCGCGTCCGTCAGTTGCCGGGATGCCAGCCAGGAAAGCGCTCGCTCGACCGCCTTTCGCGATTCTTCCTCCCGCGTTTCCAGAAGCGCCAGACTTGCTATCGCCGTATCCCATACGGGGGAATTGCACGGTTGGCAGTAGGCGGATTCCTCCTGCACGATCAGGAGATCCTCGAGCGCCCGCTTGAGTCTCTGTCTGCAGGGGTGATCCGGGGCATAACCCAATACGACCAAGGCTTCGAGAGCATTGGTCATGGCCGGAAAGATGGCACCGAGTCCCCCCTCGCCTTGGAGATGCGCGAGCAACCACCCTTCGGCCGCTTCAAGTGCATGCCGGCGCAAGCGGCCGGGAAACAAGGGTTCCAAGCGCCTGGCGGTGCGCTCGAGATAGAGGAACAGGCGGTTGAGCGTAGAGCGGATCGGGAAATAGTGGCGCTCCTTCTCCGGGGGGGTGGTGAAGAGTTCGCGCACATCCACACCACGGGGATTCTTCGCCCGGGCCCGCAAACTGTAGAGAATGGTCAACGGCACCATGACCGTGCGTGACCAATAGGAGATCTTGTGGATGTGAAAGGGGAACCATTCCGGCAGCAGCATGATCTCCACCGGCATGAAGGGCACACCACGCCAGGGTATCTGCCGCAACTTCGCCAGTTCGACGCGCGTAAAACCATTGCACCGAGCTGCGCCGCCCAGGTCAGGAATCACCACGCGCGCTTTCCGC
>CAZHOU010000040.1:0-11125 GCA_964534165.1 uncultured Zetaproteobacteria bacterium | reverse complement strand
ATGTGCGAAAAAATTGACCCAAATCATTTCTGTTTGAATGCCGACCCTGATAGAAGGGCCGATGAAATGGTTAAACTGGAAGACGTGTCCTCCTTCTGCACCTGGTGCGACGATTACAGGGTCGAGGTGCACAAAATGGACGAGCAGCACAAGGCGCTGTTCGTGACCGTCAACAAGTTGTATCGACTGCTTCTGGGCCATGGCGACATTGGGGATATCGACAAGACTTTCTCCGATCTGATCCGCCAGACCAGCATCCACTTCAAGACCGAGGAAGAATTCATGCGCGCATGCCGGTATCCCGGCTACCGACGGCACAAGGAGATGCACGATGCCCTGCTCACGCAGGTGGAGGATTTACAGGCATCCGAACGGGAATTGCATTCCCTCCATGTACAACGGCAGTGGGAAGAAAGACTGGAGACGGCCGACTTTCTCAGCGCCTGGCTCGTGGAACACATCATCAATGAGGACAAGAAACTCGGTGCCTTCCTGAAGGCGCATGGAGTGGAATAAATGGGACGGTCTTATCGCCCCGGCTAACCCGGATTTTTCATGATGACCATGCGCCGGGAAATGAAGTTCCGAGGATAGAGTAGCGGGGGCCGAATTCGCAGCCTGGAGGCCGCTCCTACAGCCCCCTGTAGGAGGGATCTCCAGATCCCGAATCGTTTTCCCAATCGCCAATCACCGATTTCATCGCGGCTTGGAAGCCGCTCCTACGAGGGTGATTGGTGACTGGTGAACCGTGATTGGTGTTCCCCCCAATTACCAATGACGAATCACCCATCACCGGATGAGGGGTCTCCAGACCCCGAATCCACGCCATCCATCCGCGATCCCATGAAAAATCCGGGCTAAAGCCTCCTGTCGCAAATCAGGGACTGATTTACCGACTCCGATTTCTGTCCCTCACTCTTCATCGCATGTCCCGGGGGCTCAAATCACCAATCCCGAATCACTTCAATCTTCGATCGCAGGGCCACGGTTCTCTTCGGTTCCCGGCCTGTGAAGCAAGGCGAGGAGGATAAGCACGAACAAGGCGGCTGTGACGGTATGGGCCAGAACAAAGATCAATGGCATGCCGAAATGCACCATGGCCGCCCCCAGGCCGGCCTGCAATGCGAGGGTGGCCAGGAGCAGGAAGCCCAAGCGGCGCCCCCTGCCTCCCGGGCCATAGAGCTTCAAACCCAGGGCCGTAAGATATAAAAGTGTTACAAGGCCCCAAAGCCGGTGGGTCATGTGGACGGATGCGGCAACGGTGGGATCGATGACCACCTTACCGGCGGCATCGACATCAAGGTGTCCTAAAAGACCGAGGCCCTGCCACAGATCGGTCACCGACCACTCCGCTGAGCCGCAGCCGCTCAGGCCCGTGCACGCCAAGGCGGCATAATAGGCATCAACCCAGGCACCGAGAAAAATCTGCAGGGAAACGGCAATCAGGCCGAGGGCTATCCAGGGGCGCGATCGAGGTGGAGAAGCGGATTGCGGTGACCCTTTTGCGGTCAGTTCGAGCGTAAGCCACCAGAAGATGGACAACAACCCGAATCCACCCATCAGGTTTACGATGACAATCCAGGGATACTGCAACGGCGAACCGAACCAAGCTCCCAAAAAGGCCAGAAGAAGTGAGAGGACCAAAGCGAGAAGGGCCAGAGCGCGCACCGGGTTTCCCACGGACCTTCGCCTGCCGAAGGCCCAGACGACCACGGCAATGATGCAGACTTGCAGCACGTTGGCGACGGCCCGGTGAATGCGGCCGGCAAGGGTTGAGGGGGCGATGGCCATGTCACCAGGCCCGGTGGGTGCCGGGCTTGAGGCGGCAACCCTGCCATACGATGCGGGCCAATCCGGGGCCCCAAAACCGGCATTCAGCAGGTGCATCACGCTGCTTGCATGGATCAGGGCCACACACGCAACCAATGTCCCGATGACAAGCCGAGGACCCCAGGAACGCCTCAGCATGGACGACGGTCCTTCACGATCGGGTTCCTGAACGATACATGGAGGCCATGACGATCACGAGAAATAGGATGCCGCCGATTGTGGCGATCAGTCCTCCGATCCCCATCAATGCCATCCCAAGGGTCTGTTGCAGGTTACCGAGCACCTCGGCACTCCCACCCACCTTACGCGCCATGCCGTAACCCCCCGCCCATGCCAATCCCAACACATGCAACATCTGGCCAATCCCGTAGGCGTACACCTGCGTCCTGGCCATCCGCTGCGGGACGGAGAGGAAACCGATGTGTGGCAGCAGGTCGTAGGTCAAAGCCATGAAGGCCAGGGTCACGGCACCGGTGACACTATGGTAATGGGCGGTCACCAAGGTGTTGCTTCCCCGCAGCATGTAACCAAGCACGCCCCCGAGGGCAAACAACAGGATCGAAAGCCACAAGGCGTGACGCAGCGGACGCTTCTCCGGAATCGCTTCCTTCGCTTGCAACAAGCTCCAGAATACGGCCAGACCAAGGGGAAGAGTGGCCACGGCACCGCCGATACGCATGTGGGTCGTAAACCACTGCTGAAAATTGACGGATGTGAGATGCGTGGAAAGGAAGGCGATGGGGGTGAAGGCGACCACAAACAAGGCCAGAGTAAAGAGCAGCGCCGCAACTCGGGGGGACATCCTCAGCCTTACACCGCTTGCTGCAGCCAGCCACATCCAGGCGACGAGCATCAGCAGTGCGTGCGTGAACTGAAGCACGTGGCCGCCAAGCCAGAACAGACCCTGATACCAGGTTGCACCCGAGCCTACTCGCGGCATGGCAAGAAAGGCCCAGATGAAGGCCAGAATGGCCATCGTGGCGGCATTCGCGGCCGCATAGACACCGAAGCGCAAGCTCCCGGATTGTGTTCGTATCTGCAGCCTCGGTGCCGAAATCAACGCCCGCAACACCAGCAAGACGAAGCCGAAACCGGCGACGGCGAGGCCGGAAAAAAAGATCCGGCTCTCGAGAAAGGGAATATAGTTGCTCATCACCGGAGAGCCTGCGCCAAGCAAGGGGGAAACGGCGATGATGGCCATTCCTGCAGCAGCTGCAGCCAACGCCGACCAGCCGAGGGGAAGAAGACGCGGGCGGGTATTGATGTTCCACAGGACACCGGCAAAAGCCAGAAACCAGAAAACATTCGAGAAGATCACGTGCACCACGAGCGAGACATAGAAGATGTCCGTATCGGGCAGGATATTTTTGACCAGCGGTGTTCTCGCAACCACCAGCAGAACGGCATACAAACCGGCGACGAGCAGGGTGGCCACACCCAGGCGCAGCCATCCACCGGCAATCTTCAGGCAACGCGCATCGGCATCATAAAACCTGAAATCATCCCTCAAGCCTTCCCCCCCGAGGCGTTTATTCGAAGATAAACTTGCCGCGGGTGTTGTCAAAGTCAATCACCAGGGTCTGCAGGGGCCTCAAATCCAGGGTCTTCTCACCGATATAGGTGAATCCCTTGTGGTGTACATCATCGTTCATGCGCACGAGAAAGTGATGCCGGCCGGCAGCGACGAGAAAACGCCGGTAGATCGGTGAGGGCAGATCACGGGACAGACCGCGTGGGCGGATCGTGGCGTGATAAAGCACATGCCCGTCCACCACCAGATCCACCTTCAGGGGAGAGCGCTCACGAGGACATTTCATATTGAAGCGCAACTGCCGTGGCAACTTGGCCATCTGAGCCGGTGTCAGTTTGCGGCATGGCTTGATGCGCTTTCCCGGATGGGTGAAGGTGAATTTGATCAGGGCATCCCCGGCCGGCACATTCGTAAAACCGGGAGCGTGGGAGAAATAACCGATGAACAGGATGAACAGCAGGTAGTACACCACCTGACCGAGCCATGAGGCGAATTTTCGCTCCGGCTTCATACGTTTCTCCCCCCTTCCGCCCTGGAACGATGTTCCACTGTCTCCGGAGCCGGCAGGGTACTGGAGAAGGCGTTGATCTCCGCCAACAGTTTGCTCCGGTCCGCCTCGGCGGCCATAAAGAAGCGGATCCGACTGCGATCCACTTTCCGGTGCAGCTGCGGCTCACGCTCGTCGCGCAGACGCAGTTCCATCCACTGATTTCCGAGGCGATGGTAGCAATCACCCATCCGGCAACCGGTGATAAAAACGCCGTCGGCACCCCGACGCAGGGCATAGTCGATCATGGATGGCGGCAGCATGCCGATGCACTCGAGCTTGATGCCGATGGCCGCGCCATGTTCCAGGTGCGTGACATCCATGCTGTGATTGCATCCAAACACGAGAATGCGGCGTTGATCCGCCGGCAACTTTTCCAGCGCCGCGAGAGTCTCATCGCGCATGTTCTGCATCCCATCCTGCGGCATTTCGATGGCCGAATGAAGTTCTTCCACATGCCGGAAAGGGGTGGAGAACGGACACGAACCCGTGCATATACCGCAACTCACACACTTGCTCGCAATCACCTGGGCTTCATAGACGAAGCGTGGATGCGGTTCCGAACGGATCTCAAGACGGATGGCTTCATAAGGGCAATCCTCGACACAAAGATTGCAGCCGCTGCATTGTGCCGTATCGACAACCGCCGGTGGGTCGCGGCGTTTGGGCGGCAACCAGGGAAGCAACATCACGAAAATGGTGCCGCCGCCGATCAAGGCCCATACCGCCCCCAGTGGCCAAATGTTCATCAATGGATAGATGGCCAGATAGAACCAATCGAGGTGCAGGGTGCCCGGCGCCACCCTCAGGTCTGCGGGTGCGTGGCTGACAGCGGGGAAGACCAGGGAGAGCAGCAACAGCGCCAGCAGGGTGCCGATGGCCAGCCTGCGTGGGGGGTTGACCTTGGGCTGATGCAAGCGGTTGGTATGCAGCAGCATGGCGGCAAGAAGAAAAAGGGCCAGCCCGAGATGGGTGACGACAATGAGCCGGAAAAGCGTGTTGGTCATGGTGGCATTGGTGAGGAAATTCCGGGCCGTGGGTTCGGCGATGATCGGCAACCAGTCGATCCATTCGAAGGTGCGTACGGCGATGAACTGGGCCAACTGATCCCACACCAGCCAGTAACCCAACAGTCCGGTGATCAACAACAACCAGATCATCGGTGCGCCGGTGATCCAGGAAAAGGAGCGGGCCCCGTTGTAGCGATCGTTGAAGAAGCGCCGCAGCATGTGCAGGATCATGGTGATGACCATGGCATCCGAGGCGTAGCGATGCAGGCTGCGCATCACGCCTCCCAGATACCATTGTTTGTGGGTCAGATATTCGACCGAGGCGTAAGCGCCGCTGACCTCGGTGTCGTAGAAGATGTAGATGTAGATGCCGCTGACCACCAGGATGTACAGGAAGTAGAAGGTCAAGGCTCCGAGATAATACAGGGGATTGTTCTCCGGCCCGAAGGCGGCGTTCGTCATGCCTTCGGCCATCTGGAAAAGCCTTCTCCCTCCGGCCTGGATCGAACGCAGAAAACGAAGCAGGGCATTCTCTCGCGGCTGTTCTTCAGTCATCCAAGGCTCCGTGTTTCATGGTGAAGAGTGGCATGTTAGTGAGGCCGGCATGCTGCAAACATGACTTATATCAAAAAAACAAAACAAATTCACTCTACTTTCCTTGTTTGCAAAAACGTGCGAAAGGATGCAAGCGTATTCCGTAGCAGGTCGCTATCCTGTGGAGAGCCCCAGCAAAAAGCGATGCGCGATCGATCCACAGTGCGCCGCAGGATGGGCCTGCGCTCGTTGTGGATACGCAGCCGGCACCACCGATCACCGAGGCGATGATAGCAGTCCCCCCGGCGGCAAGCACTGAGAAGGACGCCGGCGGCGCCCCGATGCAACGCATGGGCCAGAAAAGCCGGCGGCAGCATGCCGATGCACGGCACCCGCACGCAAGCGACATCGGCGGCCGAAATCGCCTCAGGGGCGGCCGCATGCTCACACCCCACGAGAAGGATCCGCCCTTTCCTTTCTTTTGAGCCAAAAGCCGCTTCGACCTGCTGCCGCAACTGTTCGATGCTGTGGTGTGGCATCTCGATGCCGCTCTTCAGGATCCTGGCGCGATGCAGCCCATCGATCATGGTGCGTCGAAAGGGATTGGATGACGGGCAGGCGCCCGTGCAGATGCCACAACTGACGCAATTGCCGTCAATAACACGGGCTTCTTCGAGAAAGAGAGGATGCCCGTCGCTGCGTTCACGCATCTCGATTGCCTCGTACGGACAATCCTCGGCGCACAACCCGCAACCGCTGCAGTAGTCCAGATTGACCGCGGCCACCGGCTGAGGGCGGGTGCGGACCAACCAGGGCAGGGCCAGTAGAAGTACGAGGGCCGCTGCAAAGGCGAGCCAGACGCCGCCCATGGACCAGATCCGCATCAGGGCGTAGGGAAACATGTAGAACCAGTCCGGATGCAGAATTCCCGGTGCCGTGCCGAGGTCTGCGCGCGCTTGACTGGCCACGGGCTGAATCAGGGCCAAGAACAGCAGAGCCCCCAGTGTACCCAACGTCAACGCCCGTGACGGCAGAATACGCGCACGGCTGATCCTCTTGATGTGCAGCAACAGGAAAATGAACAGAAGCAGAGGCAGGCCGATATGCATGATGATCAACAAGCGAAAAAACAGATCGGTGACATCGGCATTGGTGAGAAAGTTCCGTGCCATCGGAGAGGCAAAAATGGGCAGCCAGTCCAGCCATTCGGATGTGCGCACGGCAATGAACTGCCCCAATTGATCCCATACCAGCCAGAATCCCACGATACCGCAAAAATACGTCAACATCAGTACCGGTACCCCGGTTGTCCAGGAAAACCATCGCGGCCCATGGAAGCGGCCCAGCACCCACTCCCGCAGGATATGCAGGGCCATGACCAGCACCATGCCGTCGGCGGCGTAGCGATGCAGGCTGCGCATCACGCCGCCGAGATACCATTGTTCGCGTGTCAGGAATTCGAGGCGGTCGTAGCTGCCGCTGACCGTGGGTTCGTAGTAGAAAAAGAGATAGATGCCGGAAAAGAACATGATGTAGAAAAAGAGGAAGCCCAACCCTCCAAGCTGGTAGAAGGGATTGTACTCGCCAAAGGCGCGATTGAAGCGCGCCTCGACGGCCTTGAAGGCGATGCGGAAAAGCCGGCCCAAGTCTGAACGCAGTCCCGATACCCGCGACCGAGCCGATCAGGAGTGTCGCAGAAAACGGACGAGAAACAGCCCGGATGCAACCATGACGAGGGTTCCGAATCCCATGGCGAAGACCATCGCGTAATTGAATTGGTAGGTGCCTGTCGCGGGATCGTAATGGGTGCAATACAGCCTCGCCCGGTTCACCAACTCACTCAGATTGAACGATCGCGGCACAAGTCCGAACACCAATTCCTTCATGGTTTCCGTCAACAGGCCGGGATCCACATTCATGCCATAGATCTGACGATAAATCTTGCCGTTGGCGTCCACCACCGTGGTCTGAATGAGATGGTTGAATCCCTTGACTGAGGGGTGAAAGAGAAAGCCGAGATCGCCCGTCAGGCGTGCGATCGTCTTCTTGTCGGCACTCAGAAAGAACCAGTCCGGCTCACCGCTGACTCCTTGTTCGCGGGCAAAAGCGGCCATCCTCTGCGGCGTATCGTGCAGTGCGTCGAACCCCACGGTGATGACATTGAATTTGCCCGCCCCCACGGCGCTGCGGGCGGTATGGACGGCAGAGGCCAGATTCTTGGTCGTGGTCGGGCAGATATGGAAGCAACTGGTGTAGATCAGGCTGATGATCAGCGGTTGGCCGCGGAAATCCGAGATCCTCACGATTCCGTTACGGCGGTTGCGGAGTTTGTAACCGGCCAGCGTGCGGCCGATGGCCGCCTGGCTGATCTTCAACGCCCCCGCCTTGTCGAATTCCTGACTGCCTGCCGCAAACGCCGGTGTGGCATGCCTCTGAATCAGCGATCGCGCGGAAAGAAGACCCCGGCCGGATGAATCGGCCCGGGCAGGAAATGCAAGCGACAGGGCACAAGCCATGCCACAGAAAAGCATGCGAAGCAAAATCCCTTTGTTGAGTCCATTACCTGCTTGCAAGCCAAGCCCCCTTCCAGGATGAATCCGCGGCTGCGATGCCCATGCAGGAACTGCACCTCCCCCCATTCTTGCAGAGCCTGCGGGTCGCGGCAATCCTGCCCCGGTGGTCGTGTCCGGTCCCGTGCATGAAACAGAGGGGTCGCCCGGAGGCGACCCCTCTGCTTCCAAACAGGCCGCCTGCGGAGCGTGTCTATGGTTCTCTGGGAGGGTAGGTCAGAGCACCGAGGAGGGGATAGTCGACACGCCCCGCAAGCGGATTCGAGCTAGCGGATCCCCCAGATCGTCGCCATGTACTTGAACTGCGCAAAGTAGTAGACGATCAGGAAGGTCAGCAACGTGAAGGTCAACACGATGGAACCGGGCACCTCCAGACCCTTGTGGTGAGGCTCGGTGCCACCATGGATACGGGCCGCGACCACACCGGCCGGCTCGGCCAGCGGCGGTACCGCGCCCTTCTCCAGCACTTCCCCGCCCACGAAGGTACCCAGCATGGACAGGATGAAGAACAAGGCACCAATTCCACCCACGACGGCCCCGATCTCGCCTACGCTCATGAACATCTGCGCCGTGTCCGAGAAATGGAACGGCAGCACCGCATCGGCGAGCGTGATGTCCCAGTGCCTTCTCGGGACACCCAAGTGACCGGCGGCCATCAGGAACAGGGCGAACGTACCCATGCCGAGGCCGAACAGATAGGTTGACCACTTGGCGAGTCCCGGCATGGCCAGCTTGCGCCGCGTCAGGAGCGGAATGATCCAGTAGCAGAAGGCGAAGAAGGCCAGTGTGGTCCCCGTCGCCACCGTGCCGTGGAAATGGCCGGGCACATAGACCGTGTTGTGGATGATCATGTTGATCTGCTGGTTGCTCATCGTCACGCCGGTGATTCCACCGAGGAACCCGAACAGCACGACCGACAGGAAGAAGCCCGAGAACACCGGATTGCCCCACGGTGCCTTGCGCAACCACTCGAACAATCCGTGCGACAGGCCACGGCGGCGCTGAGCAAATTCGATCGAGCCCGGTACCGTCAGCCCGTGGATCAGGCTGCCAAGAACGGCAAGGTAACCGGCGTAGCTGGTGTTGAACGTCCGCCAAGCGAAGCTCGATCCCGGATCGGAAAGCAGGTGATGCACCGATCCCAGTTGCAAGGCGAACAGATACAGCACGAAGGCCGTGCGGCTCACCTTCTCGGACAGCGGCCGCGCACCGAACATAATAGCCGCCAGCGAGTACCAGATCGTGATGTGCATGGTGATGTTCATCTGCTGCGTGGAATGAGCCGCGGCCCAGATCACGACGCGATAGACCTGCGCATCGATGTTGTGGATCAGGCCCATCGACCACAGCCATGTCGGGATCAGGATGACCGCACCCATGACCCAGGTGAAGATGGCGATGATGGCCCAGATCAGACCACCGAAGGTGGCCAGCGGCATCGAGCCCTCGAAGGTGCGCTCATTCTTGGCCTTGATCAACGTGGCAATGTAGATGAAGCATGGAACGAGCGCCCCGACGGCGAACAGGATGACGCCGAGATAGAAGAGCGGATGCGCTTTCAGCGGCGGATAGGCCGAGAACATCACCGTCGCCTGCCCGGTCAGCACCATGACGATGGCCATGGCCGAACCGATCAGCATCAGCCAGAAACAGAGCCAGGCCAATCTAGGCGTCGCCAGACGGGCATTGATCGGCGTCGTACAGAAATAGTAGCTGAAACCGACCTCGATGATGTGGATCCAGAACAGCAGCACCACGGCGCCATGGCCCGTCAGTGCAATGTAGAACCACTCGGATGGCAGCAGATGCACGGCCGGCCAGCGCGTCAGCGCCACACCCAAGCCCAGAAGGCCGCCCGCCAGTAGCATCACGATGGCCGTGAAGACATGGATCTTGACCAGGGCCGGTACCGGCTTGTTGATGTTCAGCCCGGTATCCGGGCAGGTGATGAAGTCTTGTGGATTTCTCAATGTCGTTGCCATGATTATGCTCCCCCTCCGGTGATTCCGCCTTTGCCGTCGAGCACCACGCCGTTTGCGGTGTCGATGACATAGAGCTTGCCGGCCATCGTATGATGCCCGAGCCCGCAAAATTCATTGCAGACGAAGCGATATACACCGGTCTTGTTGGGCGTGAAGTGCAATACGTAGTCGTAACCGGGGATCAACTGCAGGTTGACGACGATCGGCAACAGCGAGAAGCCGTGGTCCACGTCCTGGGAGGACAGGTGGAAGACGTAGGTCTTGCCCTTCTCCAACACCGGAATGACCGGCCACTCGAACTGGTGCGCGGCGATGAACACATTGCCCCCCGGGGGCACCTGCACCACCGGGACTTCCGCTTCGCCCTCGACCATCGGGTTACCGGCTTCGTCCTTCAATTGATATTTCTCGATCATCTGATCCATCTTGTTGGCGAAGCCGTCGATGGTGACGCGGAAGGCCTCCCCGGCCTGATTTTGGTTGCCGAGGAAATACCAACCCACCATCCATACGACCATCACCAGGCACCAGGCGTAGGCCACGGTGATCCAGATCTTCTCGTCCGGACCCACGCGCAACCGCCACCAATGGCGCTGAGGAATGGGTTGCATACTCGTGTAACTCATGTTGCTCTCCTTCTCATTTTGTTTCGCTCTCCTCCATTTTCGCCGAAAAGATTCATAAGCGGATGGATCGCATCAGGGCGCCGGGATCGGCGCCGGTTGCGGACCGATGGGAAAAGCCACCCACAAAAACGGGAATCCCGAATCGGGAAAAACCAGCGCCATCACTCCGCTGACAAGCACGGTCAATGCCAGGATGGAAACGACAATGAGCAGCACCATGTAGGGATTCCATGCCCTCCCCCTCCTGTGTTTCAATTCCGATGTCCCCGTTTTTGTTGCCTCCACGAATCAATACCCCGCCAGCGGCACGTGCAACACTTCCAGCACGCCCCAAAGCGTGTACAGCAAGGTGGGGCTGGCGATGCCCAGAAACAGCAGCATGGACGGATCGTCGTAAAACTGCTGCCAGCCGGACACCGGTTCGTACTCTTGTTCTTCCACAGGTGAATCAGCCATGTTTTTAACCTCCTTTACCCCCTGAGAATGGGCCAATGC
>CAZHOU010000039.1:0-11375 GCA_964534165.1 uncultured Zetaproteobacteria bacterium | reverse complement strand
GACAAGGCCATCGATCTGGTGGACGAGGCCTGTGCCATGATCCGCACGGAGATCGATTCGATGCCGGCGGAGTTGGACGAGATTACCCGCAAGGTCATGCGCCTGGAAATCGAAGAGACGGCACTGAAAAAGGAGAAAGACGAAGCCAGCCGTGCCCGCCTGGAGGAATTGCGAAAGGAGCTGGCGGATCTGAAGGAGAAGCGCGATGCCATGCGGGCGCAATGGGAGAAAGAGAAGGAGGCCCTCGGCAAGATTCAACATCTGCGCGAACGCATCGAGGAGGTCAAACGCGACATCGAGGCCGCCGAACGCGCCTACGATTTGAACAGGGTGGCGGAATTGCGGCACGGTGTTTTGCCTGCGCTGACAAAGGAACTGACGCAGCTTGAGGCCACGGCCAAGAACCGGGAAAAGACGCTGCTGCAGGAGGAGGTGACCGAAGAGGAGATCGCCCAGGTCGTGGCCCGCTGGACACACATTCCGGTTACCCGCCTGATGCAGGGCGAGCGGGAAAAGTTGCTGCATCTGGAGGATGAATTGCACAAACGCGTCATCGGCCAGGATGAGGCTGTCCAAACCGTCGCCGATGCCGTCCTGCGCGCACGCGCCGGCATCAAGGATCCGAAACGCCCGATCGGTTCGTTCCTGTTCCTGGGGCCCACCGGCGTCGGCAAAACCGAACTCGCCCGCACCCTGGCGGCGGCGCTGTTTGATTCCGAGGAGGCGATGATCCGCCTGGACATGAGCGAGTACATGGAGAAACACACCGTTTCCCGCCTGGTGGGAGCGCCGCCGGGATACGTCGGTTTCGAGGAGGGCGGCCAACTGACCGAGGCCGTGCGCCGGCGCCCCTATGCCGTGCTTCTGCTCGATGAGATCGAGAAGGCACACCCGGACGTGTTCAACATTCTGCTGCAATTGCTCGACGACGGTCGTCTGACGGACAGCCATGGCCGCACCGTGAATTTCAAGAACACGATCGTCATCATGACCAGCAACATCGGCAGCGACGTGCTGCTTTCCGGCATCGACGCCCGCGGACAAATCAGCGAACAGGCGAGAGCGGAGGTGATGAACCTGCTCAAGGCGCATTTTCGACCGGAATTTCTGAACCGTCTGGACGACATCGTGTTGTTCTCACCCCTGAGGCGGGAGGAGATCGTGAAGATCGTGGATCTGCAAATGCAGGATCTGGCCCGGCGCCTGGAAGAGCAGGGCATGCGGCTGAAGCTTTCGGATGCGGCTCGGACACTGATCGCCGAGGCCGGCTACGATCCCGTCTACGGGGCCCGCCCGCTCAAGCGTTTCATCCAGCATCAGGTGGAGACGCCCATCGCCCGCCTTCTCATTGCCGGTACGGGCGGGAAGCGCGAGATCATCGTCGACGCCAAGGACGGCAGGCTCGACATTCACGCCTGATCCGGTGGCCGGGAACGGACCGCCTCAGTTTCCGTTCAAGCCATGGCAAGGGGACGATCGGGAATTCCGATGCTCCATGGCTCGATCCCGGACGGGCCGCGGTTGCCGGATCGATATCGGGGCGGGATGACCCGAAGGGGTGCATTTTTTCCCACTGGTGCCTCACGGACGTTTCTTCATACTTGCACTGTAAGCGGTCTTGCGGTAGCAAACCGCTTCCAATTCTCGAGAGGAGGGTAGCATGAAGAAAGCAATGATGATTGCAGCTGCGGCCGCGTTCGTGATCGGCGCAGGTGCCGTAACCCCTGCCCATGCAGGTGGATTCAACGTCAAGAAGTGCAAGGCCTGCCACGCCGTGAGCAAGAAAAAGGTCGGGCCTTCATGGAAGGATGTGGCGGCGGCCTACGGCGATGCCGGCACGCTGGCCAAGGTGTTCAAGGACGGCTTCAAGGTCGGTGATCGCAAGCTCGCTGCTTCCAATTCCAAGTGGAAGCACAAGGCTGCTCTGATGACCGCCCAGTTCAAGAAGCTGATCAAGGGTCACGAGGATGAGGCGGCCACAGAGCTGTTTGCCGCTGTGAAACGGGGCAAGATCTGACACGGAAGGGGCCTGATTTTCCAATCAGGCCGGTTCTCGTGGCAGGATCGGATACAGGGCGGCCTTTTTGGCCGCCCTTTTCCGTTCTTTGACTGCGCGGGATTCTTTCTGGCGTTTCAGGAGCACGTCGATACTTGCATCGGCAGGAGGCTTGCAATTCCCAATCGTCTCGCAAGAAAAAGATCGGTCCCGGATGGAAAGGGATCTACGGTCGCAAGGCCGGTTCCGTGATCGTTGCAAAAAGGCCAAGCAGGTTGCGATTATTGCCTTCATGAAGACGCTGTAAGCGCGTATCCGGTTCGATTCCAGCAAAAAGGGCGATCTTCCGGGCCGCCCCTTTTGGGTCCGGAGGCCGGGCGCCTCGCGGCGTTCTTTATTCTTTACATATATTCGTTTTCATGAACAATCGGGCGCATGTCCCTGGATGTCGCCGAACGCATTCGCAGCCTGCGAGAAAAGCGCGGGCTTTCCCAGCGTGGCCTGGCCGAGGCCGCCGGCGTCAGCCCGGCGGCACTGTCGCAGATCGAGTCCGGCCAGACCTCGCCCTCGGTGGCGACGCTGGAAAAACTGGCCGATGGTCTCGGCGTGGCCGTCGCCGCCTTCTTTCTGGGTCGGGAGGAGGCGGCCGGAGTGGAGGGCTTTTCGCTGGACGAACGCCCGCACGTGCCGTTGCGCGGCGGTTGCTGCCTGATTCCACTGGCCTCGCAATGGTATGCGGTTCCGTTCGAGCCGATGCTGGTGCAACTCTCTCCGGGTGCCGAACTTGGGGAAAGGCCATTCGGAAGCGGTGGTGCCGTCGAGTATGTGTGGGTGCGACGCGGCAGCGCAATGTTGGACTACGAAGGAAAACGCCTCCACTTCTTTGAGACGCAATCGGTGTATTACGACCCTCGCCGGGCGCACAACTGGCGTAACGAGGGTACCGCACCCTGCGAGCTGTTGATGGTTCGCAGCCGATGATTTCCTTGCACCTGGGTGCGGGTGCCCTGGCCGGTTCCCTGCTGGCGGCGCTTTCGGCGGCGGTCTTCGGCGGCAAAAACGAGGCCGTGCGCTGGGCCGTCTTTCCTCTGCTGGCCGTTGTGGCCGTCGGTTCGATTGCCGCCGGAGTCGGTGGCCTGCTGGCTCCGCATTCCGATTCCATGATCCTCCCCGTCGGCCTGCCCGGATTGCCGCTGCACCTGCGCCTGGATGCCCTCGCCGCCTTTGCCCTTCTGACCATCGGCGCCCTGCTGCTGCCGGTTTGCATCTATTCCATCGGCTACGTCCGGGAATACGCCGCCCATCGCAGCCTCGCCTCCCTGGGGCTTTTTCTGTCCCTTTTCGTCACCGGCATGCTTGGCGTGGCCCTGGCCGACGACGCCTTCGCCTTCATGCTCTTCTGGGAGTTGATGAGCGTGGCGTCCTACTTCTTTGTCACCTTCGAACACGAGGAAGAGGACAACCGCCGGGCCGGTTATGTCTATCTGATCATGGCCCATGTCTCGGGCCTGTTGATCCTCGGCGCCTTCGCCGTGCTCCATGCCGCATCCGACTCCTTTGAATTTTCGGCCATGCGCGAGTCCATGCCCACGCCTGCCTTCGCCTCGGCGGCCTTTTTGCTCGCCGCCTTCGGCTTCGGTATGAAGGCGGGCGTGATCCCCATGCACGTGTGGCTGCCGGAAGCGCATCCGGTGGCGCCAAGCAACGCCTCGGCCCTGATGAGCGGCGTCATGATCAAGGTGGCGATCATCGGTTTTGTCCGCGTGGTCTGGGATCTACTCGGTGTGGCCGAATTCCATGCCTGGTGGGGAGCGCTCGTGCTGCTGGCGGGATCCTCGTCCGCCGTAGCCGGCGTGTTGCTGGCCTTGCAGCAGCACGATCTGAAACGGTTGCTGGCCTACCATTCGGTCGAGAACATCGGCATCATCCTGATCGGCCTGGGACTGGCCATGATCTTCGCCCAATCCGGTCATCCGCTACTGGCCGCCCTGGGCCTGGTGGCGGCCTTTTACCACACCATCAACCATGCCCTGTTCAAGGGCCTGTTGTTCATGGGCGCCGGGGCCGTGCTTTCCGCCACCGGTACGCGCAACATGGAAGCAATGGGTGGTCTGGTCCACCGCATGCCGGTGACATCCGCCCTCTTTCTCGTGGCCTGCGTGTCGATCTCCGCCTTGCCGCCATTCAATGGCTTTGTTTCGGAATGGCTCACATTCCAAACGGCACTGCTGGCGCCGCAGCTTTCGGGCACGATGCTGCCCATGTTGATCCCGTTTTCGGCCTCGATGCTGGCCCTGGCCGGAGCACTCGCCGCCACCTGCTTCGTCAAGGTGTACGGGGTCGTTTTCCTGGGCAGGGCGCGCTGCGCGGCAACGGAAACAGCGGCGGAAGTCGACGGCTGGATGAGATTCGGCATGGCCGTCCCGGCGCTCGCCTGTCTGCTCCTCGGCATACTGCCGACATCGTTCATCCCCCTGATCGACGCCGTGCCGCGGTCGCTTGCGCACGCCTCGCTGGCCGCTTCCGTGCACGCCCACGGTTGGCTGTGGCTGACGCCGGTGGCGGCCGAGCGCGCCTCCTATGCTGCTCCCATCGTACTCGCCGGCATGCTGCTCCTGGGAGGTCTCCTGTGGTGGCGGCTGCATCCCAGAGGCAGCACCGTCAAGCGCGGACCTTTCTGGAGCTGTGGCAACCCTCATGTCCATGCCCGTATGCAGTATACGGCGACGGCCTTCGCCCAGCCGCTCAGGCGCATTTTCTCCGGCATCTACCAGCCCGTCGAAAAAGAGGAGATCGAGCGGCCGCTGCACGCATTGCTGACACGGCGCATCCGCTACGACGTCCACGTGCGGGATCTTTCCTGGCGCTATCTCTACCGCCCTCTCCTCGACCGCTCGGAGAAGGTTGCGGACTGGTTCGCGCGCCAGCATCGGCGCAGCGTGCATGCCTATCTCACCTACATGTTTGTCACCGTACTCATTCTGATGGGGCTGTTGCTGCGATGAATGTGCTGCCGATCAACATCGCCCAGGCCGTCCTGGTGCTGCTCGCGGCACCGCTCGCAGCCGGGATCATCCGCACGATCAAGGCCCGGCTTCAGAACCGTCACGGCCCCGGTGTGCTTCAGCCCTACCGCGATCTGATGAAGCTGTTCGGCAAGGAAGTGGTGTTGGCGGAGAACGCCTCCTGGGTGTTCCGGGCCACGCCCTACATCGTGTTCACCTCCACGGTCATGGCCGCCAGCGTCGTGCCGGTGATCGTCGCCGACAGTCCCTTTGCGCTGACGGCCGATGTCATCGCCCTGGCCGGACTTCTGGCCATCGGCCGCTTTTTTACCGCCCTGGCCGGCATGGACATCGGCACGGCCTTCGGCGGCATGGGCGCCAGTCGCGAGATGACCTTTTCGGCCCTGGCCGAGCCGGCCATGCTGATGAGCATCTTCGTGCTTTCCGTGGCGGCGCAGAGCACCAACCTGTCGACGATGATCCACCATGTGCTGGAGGCGGGCCTGGTGCTCAAACCTTCGATTGCCTTCGCCCTGATCGCCATGTTGATGGTGGCGGTGGCCGAGAACGGCCGCATCCCCGTGGACAACCCGGCCACCCACCTGGAACTGACGATGATCCACGAGGCTATGATTCTCGAATATTCCGGTCGCCATCTGGCGCTCGTTGAATGGGCGAGCCAGATCAAATTGATTCTATTCGCCACCCTGATCTTCGACCTCTTCGTTCCATGGGGCATCGCCCTCAATACCGGTCCGGGAGCGGTGGTCCTGGCCACGGGGGTCTGGGCGATCAAGCTCTTGGTCTTCTTTCTGCTTCTGGCCGGGTTCGAGACGGCACTGGCCAAGATGCGCCTGTTCGAGGTGCCGCAATTCTTGAGCATGGCCTTCTTTCTGGCGCTGCTCGGCATGTTTTCCCACTACATCCTCGAGGTCGGGGCGCTGTGAGCGCCGGACTTTTGCAGCAGATCGTCTCCATGGCCGCGGCCCTGCTGTTGCTGATCTCCTTCGCCCTGCTGGCCCAGAGGCGCATGCTGGCGGTGTTGCACTGGTTCGCCGTACAAGGCGTCGTGCTGGCCGCCACCACGGCCCTGGTCGGGTATTCGAGCGGCAACGCCGAACTCTACGTTTCCGCCGCCATTACACTGGCCCTGAAGGGCGTGTTGTTGCCATGGGTGTTGTGGACGATCATCCGCAGGCTGCGCGTGCACCGGGAGGTGGAGGCGCTGGTCAACATGCCGGTCACGATGCTGATCGCCTCGGCCCTGGTGGTGTTTTCCTTCCAGGTGGCGCTGCCGATCGAAAAGCTGTCGCATCTGTTGACGCGCAACGTCATCGCCATCGCCATGGCCAACGTGCTGCTCGGTTTCTTGATGATGATCACGCGCAGGAAGGCGATCACGCAGGTGATTGGCTTCCTGGCCATTGAAAACTCATTGTTCTTCGCCGGCATCGGCGCCACCTACGGCATGCCGCTGGTGGCGGAGCTGGGTGTGGCCTTCGATGTCCTGATCGCTACCATCGTCTTCGGCCTGTTCTTCTACCAGATCCGCAGCACCTTCGATTCGCTCGACCTCGAGGCCATGGAGAAAAGGCCATGACGCTCTTCGCCGTGTTGCTGCTCTCGCCGTTGCTCGGCGCCGCATGCCTGGCCGTGATGACGCATCCGCAGCGCGCGGCCTGGGTGAATGTCGCCGCCAGCGGTGCAAGCCTCGCTGCCAGTCTGGGGCTGGCGCTGGAAGTACTGCATCGCGGGACCATTCTCGCCTTCGGGGACTGGTTTTTCCTGGATGCCTTCAATGTCTTTCTGGTGGCGCTGACGGCCTTCGTTTCCACGACCACGGCCGTCTTTTCCGGCCCCTACATGCGCCATGAACAGGCCCACGGTCGGGTGGATACGGGTCGCATGCGCCTGTACCACGCCATGTATCAGTTGTTCGTGTTCGGCATGTTTCTGGGCCAGACCTCGAACAATCTCGGCATCATCTGGCTGTCGCTGGAAGTGGCGACACTGGCCACGGTGCTTCTCGTTTCGCTGTACCGCACGCCGGGCGCGGTCGCCGCGGCCTGGAAATACCTGATCATCTGCGGCGTCGGCATCTCGCTGGCCCTGTTCGGCACGGCCGTATTGTTCTTCACCTCCTCGGAGGTGCTCGGGCACGGCGAGGCGGCGCTCACATGGACGAAGCTCCATGCCGTGGCCGGCCGACTGGATCCGACCGTGATGAGCCTGGCCTTCGTCTTCCTGATGGTCGGCTATGGCACCAAGGTGGGGCTGGCGCCCATGCACACCTGGCTGCCGGACGCCCATGCCGAGGGCCCGACGCCGGTTTCCGCCGTGCTCTCCGGCCTGCTCCTGAACCTGGCCCTGTATGCGCTGGTGCGCTGCAAGATGCTCGTGGATGCGGCGACCGGAACCCGCTTCGCCGGCCACCTGATGATGGGCTTCGGCCTCCTCTCCCTTCTCGTGGCCGCCTTTTCCCTGCACCGGCAGCGGGACATCAAGCGCATGTTTTCCTTTTCCTCGATCGAGCACATGGGCCTGATGGCCTTCACCTTCGGCATCGGCACGCCGATCGCCAACTTCGCCGCCATGCTGCACATGACCACCCACTCCCTGGTCAAGTCCGGCATTTTCTTCACGGTCGGGCATGCGGCCCAGTCCATGGGAAGTCAGTCGATGCGTCGCATCCGCGGCCTGATCAGGCATCAGCCGGGCATCGGCTGGGGATTGCTGATCGGTACCTGCGCCATCGCCGGCTTTCCGCCGTTCGGCGTCTTTGCCAGCGAGTTCCTGATCTTCTCGGCCGCCCTTGAGCAGGCTCCCTGGACCGTCGCCGTCCTGCTTGCGGGCCTGCTCATCGCCGCCGCCGGCCTGTTTCGTTTCGTCCCGAACATGAGCTACGGCGAGGTTCCCGAACACGCCACCCGCGTGCGCGCCAACATGCTGCCCGTGTATGTGCATCTGGCCCTGGCCCTTCTGCTCGGCGTGGCGATCCCTGCTTTTCTCGCCGGCTGGTATCGACAGGCGGCGGCGCTGATCCACGGGGGCGGCGCATGAGGCCGGCGGTCAACACCTGGTTCGCCGAGCGTCTGTCCGATCATGGTATCCATGCGCGCTATCTCGAGGATCATCACCCGGCGCACATGCCGTGCCTGCAGGTGCGGCGGCTGGACTGGACGCATGTCGCCGAGGAGGCGCGACGGCAGCAGATGCGCTTCGTGGCCCTTTGGGCGGCCGAGGCGGGGGCGCATGACGGGCAGGCGTTGTACGCCTACATGGCCTTCGCCCATCCCGAGCACCGGCATGTGCTCTTGCGCACGGACCTGATCCCGGAGAACCCGGTTTTGCCCGACATCAGCCGCCATTACATCGCCGCCGTGCGCATGGAGCGCGCCTTGCAGGACATGTTCGGCATCCAGGTGGACGGCCTGGCCGATACACGTCCCTGGCTCAAGCACGAACATTGGCCGCTGGAGGCCCATCCGCTTCGCCGCGCCTTTGCGGCCGACCACCGCCTGCAGGAATGCGAGGGCGAATACCCGTTCATCAAGGCCGAGGGCGACGGCGTCTGCGAGATCCCAGTCGGGCCGGTGCATGCCGGCATCATCGAGCCGGGCCACTTCCGCTTCCACGCCGTCGGCGAGCGCATCCTGAACATGGAGGAACGGCTCGGCTATGTGCACAAGGGCATCGAAAAACGCATCGAGGGGATGGGGGCGGAGGAGGGTGCCCGGCTCGCCGGCCGCATCTCCGGCGATTGCACGGTCGCCCACGCCTGGGCCTTCGCGCAGGCGTGCGAGAACGCGGCCGAACTGGAAATTCCGGCGCGGGCGTCGGCGCTGCGCGCGGTGTTGTGCGAACGCGAACGCATGGCCAACCACATCGGCGACATCGGCGGTGTGTGCAACGATGCCGCCTTCGGCTTCATGCACGCGCAGATGCAGCGCCTGCGCGAGGAGATGGCGCGCCTTCACAAGGACGTGTTCGGTCATCGCCTGCTGATGGATCTGATCGTGCCCGGCGGCGTTGCCCGCGATGTGGATGGGGAGCAGGCGCAAGCGCTGGCGGCGCAGACCGGGGCACTGGCGCGGGAGGTGGAGGCGTTGCGGGCGATCTACGCCGACCATCCATCGATCCAGGAGCGGGTCATCGGCTCCGGCCCGGTTTCGATCGAAGATGCGCGGTCCGTAGGACTGTTGGGCTACGTCGGCCGCGCATCGGGTCAATATGCCGATGAGCGCGTGGAGGAGGCCTATCCCCCGTACGATCGCCTGCAAGTGCGCGTGCCGCAGGGCAGGCTGGGCGATGTGGCCACGCGCGTGTGGGTGCGCTTCGAGGAGATCGCCGAATCGGCGCGCATGATCCGTGAGCTTCTGCACTCCCTGCCCGAGGGTGCGGCGGCCGTGGATTGGACGCAGCCTGCGGCCGGCGTCTCCGGCTTCGCCGTCATCGAGGGCTGGCGCGGCGAGATCGCGGCCTGGGTGCGCTTCGGCGCGAATGGCCGTATCGACCGCTATGCCGTGCGCGATCCCTCCGAGATCAACTGGCTGGGGCTGGAGCTGGCCGTCCGCCAAGTGCCGGTGCCGGATTTTCCGCTCAACAACAAATCCTTCAACTGCTCCTATTCGGGCAACGATCGATGAACGGTTTGGGGGATCGGGCATGCTGAGATTGTTTGCGAAGATCGCGAAGACCGGGATACGCACCGAACCGCTCGGCGAAGCCACAAACGAGATCGAGGTGCTGGGGCAAAAACTGGATGCCGTGATTCGCAGGAAGTTCAGGGGTTCGCTGGCCATCCGCGAGGTGGACGCCGGCTCCTGCAACGGCTGCGAGCTGGAGATCCATGCCGTCAACAACTGCTACTACGACCTGGAGCGCTTCGGCTGCCATTTCGTCGCCTCGCCCCGCTTCGCTGACATGCTGCTGGTGACCGGGCCGGTCACGCGCAACATGGAGACGGCGCTCCGGATGGCCTACGCAGCCACACCCGATCCGAAGCGGGTCGTCGCCGTCGGTGATTGCGCCGCCGACTGCGGCCTCTTCGGCCGCGACAATTACGCCATCGCCGGCGCGGTCGCCGACATCATCCCGGTGGACGTGGTCGTCCGCGGCTGCCCGCCGCCGCCCACGGACATCATCCGCGGCATCCTTGCGGCCATCGAGGGATGATGGGATGGGTTTGGCTGCCCATGGAGCAGCCGTTTCAGCCAAACCGGAACAGCCTGCATCGATGCACGGATCGAGGCCGAGCGCCCATCGATGAAGACGGGGTTTGCGCGCCAAGCGGGGAACTTCATCCCCCTGGCGCTCGATATCAAGATATCAAAGCCAGACCCCGGCATCGACCCCGGCATCATGCGCAGACATTCCTTTTCCACCGGCGTGTGAAAGCCGCCGATGACGGTGACGCCTTCCTCGCGCAGCGACCGGACCAGATCGTAGGCTTTCAGCATCCGCGTCGCGGTCTGCCGCAGCACGCTGGCCGACGCCAACGCAAGGCGGGATTGGCGCATCGATGCCGACTTCATCGGGGTGAATTTGACATTGTTGTCCTGGCTGACCAAAGTCATGTCATGCGAACGCACATCCATGGCTCATGGAGGCAACAATGAACAAGGAATACACGGCGGTGATCAAACGCGATGGGGATTGGTGGATTGGATGGATTGAAGAGCTGCCGGGCGTGAATTGTCAGGAACGCAGCCGGGAAGAACTGCAGCAAAGTCTGCGGGAAGCGTTGCAGGAAGCTCTTGAAATGAATCGTCAGGATGCATTGGCCGAAGCGGGTGAATGCTATGAGGAAACACGCATCGCCATAGCTGCATGAAACGCAAGGCATTGCTTAAACACCTCCGGGAGCAGGGGTGCGAGCTCTTGCGCGAAGGAGGTAAACACTCATGGTGGCATAATCCCAGCCGAAACCTTCGTTCAGCCATTCCCCGGCACAATGAAATCAGCGAAATTCTGGCCAACAAAATTTGCAAGGATTTGGGTGTGAAGCGCATCATGCCCTCGGCCGTCTGCAAAAGCATAAAGTAAAGCCACGGCCCTTGGTGCACTGAGCGCTCACCTATCCCTGATCCCGCTGCGCCGGCTGTTCCAGTGGTCCTCCGCTCAAAAAATGTCAAGCCAGACCCACCACCAGCATAGCGGACGCATCGGCATCCCTGGCCGAGTGCGCGATTTCCATCACCCGGTCCAGAATCTCCAGCGACTGGCGCTGAAGCGGACGCAGTGAAAGCCGCCCGGCGATGGCGTTCACATGGCGGTTCATGGCTGCCCTCTTTCCGCGGCGATGTCTCCAGCCAGCAAGGCCACGATGAGCCGAGTCAGAATCTCCTTGTCCTTTGGGGCGCTTTCGGCAACCA
>CAZHOU010000038.1:0-11385 GCA_964534165.1 uncultured Zetaproteobacteria bacterium | reverse complement strand
ACCCTGATCTGCTGCAAAACCATCATCGGCTTCGGCAGCCCCAACAAGGCCGGCAGCCACGATTGCCACGGTGCCGCCCTTGGTGAGGATGAAGTGGCACTGGCGCGCGAAGAGCTTGGATGGCGTCACCCGCCCTTCGAGATCCCGCAGGAAGTGTATGCCGGCTGGGATGCGAGGGAGAAAGGCCGGCAGGCGGAATCCGAGTGGCGGCAGCGACTTGAGGCCTACAAGGAGGAGTACCCCGAATTGGCGGCGGAATTCAGCCGCCGCATGGAAGGCCGCCTTCCCAAGGGCTGGAAGAAATGCATCGATGCCTGGATCCGGCAGTTGCGGGAGGAAAAGCCCGCCTGGGCCACACGCGTGGCCTCGGGCAAGACCATTGCCACCCTTGCCAAAGTGCTGCCGGAACTGGTCGGTGGTTCCGCCGACCTGGCACCTTCCAACAACACCAAGTGGCCCGAGGCCCGGGCCTTCAGCAGCACCAACCGCAGCGGCAATTACATCCATTACGGCGTACGGGAATTCGGGATGTCGGCCATCATCAATGGTATGGTCCTGCACGGCGGCGTGGTTCCCTTCGGTGGTACATTCTTGATCTTCTCGGAATATGCCCGCAATGCGCTGCGCATGTCGGCGCTGATGGAGATCCCTTCCATTTTCGTCTATACCCACGATTCCATCGGCCTGGGAGAGGACGGACCGACGCATCAGCCAGTGGAGCAATTGGCCACCTTGCGTGTCATTCCGCACATGCAGACATGGCGCCCTTGCGATGCGGTGGAGGCGGCGGTGGCCTGGAAATGCGCCATCGAGCGTCGTGACGGCCCCACCGCGCTCGTCTTCACCCGCCAGGGCGTACCTTGCCAGGAATACACGGATGCCCAGGTCGCGGCCATCGAACGCGGCGGCTACATCCTCCTCGATTGCGACGGGGAACCCGAACTCATCCTGATCGCCACCGGCTCCGAGGTGCAGTTGGCCATGGAGGCGCAGGCGGAGCTTGCCGCACGCGGAAGAAAGGTCCGTGTGGTGTCGATGCCTTGCACGGATCGCTTCGATGCCCAGGATGAGGCCTACAGGGAATCGGTGTTGCCATCGACGGTGACCAGGCGTGTGGCCGTCGAGGCGGGTGTGACCGGCCTGTGGAGAAAATACGTCGGCCTGCAAGGCAGGGTGATCGGGCTGGACCGCTTTGGTGCCTCGGCGCCGGCGGGCGAGTTGTTCAAGGAGTTCGGCATCACCACCGAAGCGGTCGTAACCGCCGCCGATTCTTTGCTGGCTTGAGACGATTAATTAATTAAGTAATTAAGTAGAAAACCCAGACAAGAAGGAGATGAAACCATGGCAATCAGAGTAGCAATCAACGGTTATGGCCGCATCGGCCGCAACGTCCTGCGCGCCGCCTACGAAGGCGGGCGCCTCGACGACATCGAAATCGTCGCCGTCAATGATCTGGGCGACGCGAACACCAACGCGCACCTGACGCAATACGATACCGTGCACGGGAAATTTCCCGGCGAGGTGTCGGTCGACGGCGATTGCATGGTCGTCAACGGCGACCGCATCCGGGTTCTGGCCGAACGCGATCCGTCCAAGCTGCCGTGGGGTGATTTGGGCATCGATGTCGTGCATGAATGCACGGGTTTCTTCCGCAGCAAGGAGAAGGCCTCCGCGCATCTGGCGGGTGGCGCCAAGAAGGTCATTATTTCCGCCCCCGGTGCCAAGGATGTGGACGCCACCGTCGTTTTCGGCGTCAACGAGGGAGTGTTGAAGGCGTCCGACACCGTCATCTCCAACGCCTCCTGCACCACCAACTGCCTGGCACCGATGGCCAAGGTGTTGCACGAGAAGCTGGGAATCGAAAAGGGCCTGATGACCACCATCCACTCCTACACCAACGATCAGGTGCTGACCGATGTCTACCATAGCGACCTTCGTCGCGCCCGTTCGGCCACGCAGTCCATGATTCCCACCAAGACCGGCGCTGCGGCGGCCGTGGGCCTGGTGCTGCCGGAATTGAACGGACGTCTGGATGGATTTGCGATCCGCGTGCCGACGATCAACGTTTCCCTGGTGGATTTGGTCTTCGAAGCCTCCCGCGAAACCAGCGAGGAGGAGATCAACGCCATGATGAAGGAATCCGCCGACAGCAAGATCCTGGCCTACACCGACGGACCGCTCGTCTCCGTGGATTTCAATCATACCACCACATCCTCGAACTTCGATGCCACCCTGACTCGGGTCAACGGCAATCTGGTCAAGGTTTGTGCCTGGTACGACAATGAATGGGGCTTCTCCAACCGCATGATCGATACCACTGTGGCCTTGATGAACGCATCCTGAGTCCGGGCCACGTTGCATTCGGCGGGGGGTGGAGCACCATCCCCCGAAATGCTTCTGCGGTTGTATCGGCCTCGTTTCCACCACCTGGATCCATGCCGTACACCGAATCCGTCCAAACCATACCGTCAAGGGAGCCTACGCATGTCGATCATCAAAATGAGCGATCTCGATCTCAAGGGGAAGCGGGTGTTGATCCGGGAGGATCTGAACGTACCGATCGTCGACGGCGAGGTCGGAGACGACACCCGCATCCGCGCCAGCCTGCCGACCATGAAGGCCGCCATGGATGCCGGTGGCCGGGTCTTGGTCATGGCTCACCTCGGCCGTCCCGAGGAGGGCCGCTTCGAGGAACGCTTCTCCCTGGCGCCGGTGGCCCGTCATTTGGGCAAGCTGTTGGGCCGGGAGGTGCGTTTGATCCGGGATTATCTCGATTCGGCTCCGAAGGTTGCCGAAGGCGAATTGGTGCTGCTGGAGAACATCCGATTCAATGTCGGCGAGAAAAAAAACGATGAGGATCTGGCGAGGAAGTATGCCTCCCTGTGCGATGTCTACGTCATGGATGCCTTCGGTACGGCCCACCGCGCCCAAGCTTCCACGCATGGGGTGGCCGGTTTCGCGCCGGTGGCCTGTGCCGGTCCCCTTCTCGCCGCCGAACTCGAGGCACTTGGCAAGGCCCTGGACAACCCGGAACGGCCGATGGTGGCCATCGTCGGCGGCTCCAAGGTTTCGACCAAGCTGACCGTGCTGGAATCCCTCACCAAGGTCGTGGATCAACTGGTGGTTGGGGGCGGCATTGCCAACACCTTCATCGCCGCCTGCGGATACAACGTCGGCAAGTCCCTGTACGAGAAAGAGCTTTTGGGCACGTGCAAGAAACTGATGCAGGATGCGCGATCGCGCGGCGCCGACATCCCGGTGCCCACGGATGTGGTCTGCGGCAAGGAATTTTCGCCCGATGCCGAGGCTTCGCTCAAGCGTGTGAGCGAAGTTGCCGATGACGACATGATCTTTGACATCGGCCCCGAGTCCGCGGCACGGCTTGCGGAAATCCTGAAGCAGGCGGGTACGATCGTGTGGAACGGTCCCGTCGGTGTGTTCGAGTTCGATCAATTCGGGCAGGGCACCCGGACCCTTGCCCAGGCCATCGCCGAATCTCCGGCCTTTTCGATCGCCGGCGGCGGTGACACCCTGGCGGCCGTGGCCAAATACGGGGTCGCCGACAGGATCTCCTACATTTCAACCGGCGGCGGTGCCTTTCTGGAATTCCTGGAGGGGAAGAAGCTGCCCGCCGTCGCCATTCTGGAAGAAAGATCCGGGCAATGAATGAATTCCGACGCACGAAGATCGTGGCCACGACGGGCCCGGCCTGCGATTCCGAGGAGGTACTGAGCCGCCTCATCCTCGCCGGCGTCAATGTCTTCCGCCTGAATTTTTCCCATGGCACGGCCGCGGATCACCACCGGCGAGCGGAGCAGATCCGGAATGTGGCCGAAAAACACGACACCGTCGTCGGCATCCTGGCTGACATGCAGGGACCGAAGATCCGGATCGGTGGTTTCAAACACGGACGGATCACACTGACCCCGGGCCAGAAATTCATCATTGACGCCGCCCTGCCACTGCACGCCGGTGACGAGAAGCGTGTGGGCGTGACCTACAAGGCCCTGGTCCGGGATGTCGAACCGGGAGCGCGACTGCTGTTGAACGACGGCCTGATCGTCATGGATGTGGATGAGATCAAGGGTGAGGAGATCCACTGCACCGTGGTCATCGGTGGCGAACTCTCGAACAACAAGGGCATCAATCGCGCCGGCGGCGGTCTCTCTGCCGCAGCCCTGACGGAAAAGGACAAGAAGGACATCAAAACGGCCGCCGCGATCGGCGTTGATTATGTCGCCATCTCCTTCCCCCGTGACGGTGATGATATCCTGAAGGCCCGCAGATTGCTCCGAAAGGCGGGCGGGCATGCCGGTATCGTGGCCAAGATCGAACGCGCCGAAGCCGTGAAGAACCTGGAAGGCATCCTCGATGCCAGCGATGCGGTGATGGTCGCACGCGGGGATCTGGGCGTCGAGATCGGCGACGCCGCCGTGCCTCCGGTGCAAAAACGGATCCTGCGGCTGGCACCGAAATACCATTGCCCGGTCATCGTTGCCACCCAGATGATGGAGTCCATGATCAACAACCCCATCCCGACCCGGGCCGAGGTGAACGATGTCGCCAATGCCGTTCTGGATGGCGCCGACGCCGTCATGCTCTCGGCCGAAACCGCGGCCGGCAAATACCCGGTGGAGGCGGTGGAAGCCATGCATCGCACCTGTCTGGCCACCGAGGCGCAAAAGGTGCTGCCTTCGCAAACGACGCGGGATACCCGTTACCCGCCGCGTGCGATCGATGAATGCATTGCGAGAATGGCCATGGAAACGGCCAACATGTTGCCGATCGAGGGCGTCGCGGCCTTCACCCAAAGCGGCAACACCGTGCTGTACATGTCGCGACACCTGAGCCAGGTGCCGATCTATGCCCTGACCAGCGAAACCAGGACGGCGGGCCGTGTCACCCTGTTCCGCAACGTCATCCCGCATCGCATCTCCGCCGATTATTCCGAGAAGGACGCACCCCGTGCCACCCGCGACGCCCTGCGCATGATGATCGAGGACGGCATCGCCAAGGAGGGTGACATGGTGGTCATGACCCTGGGTACGCCGATGGGCCAATCCGGCGGCACCAACGCCATGAAAATTGTGACGGCGACCCTGGGTTGATGCTGGAGCGCAGGGATTCATCGCATTGCTTTCTGCGCCCGGATCGTCATGATTGCATCCATGGATAGATCTGTGAACAACGCTGTGCGGTGTGAACGAAACCGCCCGGTTTCTCAGGAGGTAGAAGAATGGCTTTGATCTCGATGCGTCAATTGCTGGATTATGCGGCCGAAAACGATTTCGGCATGCCCGCTTTCAACGTCAACAACATGGAGCAGGTACAGGCCATCATGGAAGCCGCCGATGAACTCGACTCACCCGTGATCATGCAGGGCTCGGCCGGGGCCCGCAAATACGCCGGTGAGCCATTTCTGCGCCACTTGATCAATGCGGCAGTGGAACAATACCCGCATATCCCGGTGGTCATGCACCAGGATCACGGATCCAGCCCCGGTGTCTGCCTGCGCTCCATCCAATCCGGTTTCACCTCGGTGATGATGGACGGTTCTCTTCTGGAGGATGCGAAGACCCCTTCCTCCTACGAATACAACGTCGAAGTGACCAAGAAGGTCTGCGAGATGGCGCATGCCGGCGGCGTGTCTGTGGAAGGCGAGCTGGGGTGTCTCGGCTCCCTGGAATCCCTGCAGGCCGGCAAGGAAGACGGCGTCGGCGCCGAGGGTAAATTGACCAAGGAAATGCTGTTGACCGACCCTGACCAGGCCGCCGATTTCGTGGCCCAGACCGGCGTGGATGCCCTGGCCATCGCCATCGGCACCAGCCACGGCGCCTACAAGTTCACGCGGCCGCCCACCGGCGAGATTCTGGCCATTGACCGCATCAAGGAAATTCATGCCAAACTACCCAACACGCATCTTGTCATGCACGGCTCCTCTTCGGTACCACAGGATTGGCTGGCCATCATCAATGAGTACGGCGGGGCCATGGGCGAAACCTACGGGGTGCCGGTGGAAGAGATCGTGGAGGGTATCAAGCACGGGGTGCGCAAGGTGAACATCGACACCGACCTGCGCATGGCCTCCACGGGTGCCATCCGCAAGCACCTGACCGAGAATCCGAAGAACTTCGATCCGCGCAAGTACTACGGAGCCGCCAAGGAGGCCATGAAAGGAATCTGCAAAGCCCGCTATGAAGCTTTCGGCTCGGCCGGCCACGCCTCCAGGATCAAGCCGAAATCGCTGGAGGCCATGGTCGCGTTCTACGGCGGCTGAACCGCTCTCGAAATGAAGAGGAAACGGGCTCAGTTGAGCCCGTTTTTTCTGCCTATCTGTCCGCGGCGCCCGGCTTGTGCATGTAGATCGTAAAGTCGTTAACGAGATAGCCGTCACGCAGGCTGCTGTCCGGGCACAGCCGATGGCAGAATTCCAGGATCTCAAGCGGCTGGAAGGATTGCAGATCCCAGCGTGAGGCGGTCCAGGCGTGGCGCACATCCAGCATGTTGAAAGCGACGCCGCGCCGGCACAGCGCATACATGCGGGCAATCACATGTCGCGCGTAGGCGCCGTCGTCGTTCAACGCCTCGGCAAATGTGCCGGATGCGACAACCCAGTCGAAGGCGGCCGGTAGAAAATCCATCTCGAAGAGATCGCCGCAAAAAAAGGCCAAGCCCTGATGCATCTTCCTGCATTCGGAGATGAGGTCCGGCGAAAGATCAATGCCGGTGTAATCCGTCTCGATTCCATGCCGGCGCAACCAGGAATCCAGATCCCCGAACCCGCAGCCGACATCCAGCAATGAATCGCCGTCGGCGATGCCGATGGCCGCCAGCCACCGGAAGCGGATCTCCTGCACCGAGCGGCTGCTCCAGCACAGTGCGCCCGGGCCGCGCCCATAGCGCGTCAGGGCATCGCGCTGGCGATCGATGATCCGCTTGCGGAAGCGTGGCTGCAACACGGGATCCAAGCCGGTTCTATCACTCAGCCTTCTTGGGCCTCACCGGCACCGCTGGGCATGCCAATGCGTTGCGCAACCATGATGCCAAGCTCGTAGAGGAGATACATCGGTACGGCCAGAAGGACCTGCGAAAAGGCATCCGGCGGCGTCAACACGGCCGCCAGAACAAAGGTGCCCACCAACACCCACTTTCGCTGCCGGCGCATGGCATTGCAATCGATGACACCAAGCCTGACCAGCAAGACGCACGCCAGCGGCACCTCGAAGGCCAGGCCAAAGGCCACGGCCAGTTTCAGCACCAGGCTCACATACAACTGCATCGTCGGATAGGCGAGGAGTTCGGAGGAGGCAAAGCCCAAGAAGAAGCGAAAGGCCAGAGGCATGACAAAGGCGTAGGCAAAGGCGCCGCCGGCGACGAACAAAACCGCCGAGCTGACGAGGAACATCAGAAACACGCGCCGCTCGTTCCGATACAGCCCCGGCGCCACGAAACTCCACAATTGAAACAACAGATAGGGGCTGGTAAGAAACAGGGCCGCCACAAATGACACTTTCAAACGCGCAAAGAAGACTTCCGGGAGGCTGATGAAGATCATCGGCATGTTGGCCTGCAATTGCGAGCGCAATGGCGCCACGACGAAATCCATCAACATCCCCGACACCGCGTAACAAGCTGCAAAACCGAGCAACAGACAGACCACGGATCGCAGCAGGCGGCTGCGCAACTCACGCAAGTGCTCGCTGATGGCCATCTCGGCGCCGTTCAATTCAGGCTTGTCCCTTTCTCCGCTCCGATTCAACCTCTTCGCCATGAACGCCTTCTTCATTCACATCCCCGCGAATCGTCTGCAAAGGCTCGCGCAGCGATTCGGTCTGCTTCTCGACTTCCTCCCTGATCTGGGACAAGTGGTTGCGGGCCTCACGAACAAAGGCCACCCCCTTGCGTACGACGTTTGGAAGCTCATCCGGTCCCACGACGAGCACGACCAACACCAGGATCACGATCATTTCGGGAAATCCGATGCCGAACATGCGGAACCCTAGCCCGGATATTTCATGGGATCGTGGATGGCCGGCGCAGAAATCGGTGATTGGTTATTCGTGATTGGTAATCGGGAAATCCACCAATCACCAATTTCCGATCACCATTCACCTCGGCCCTCAGTCCTTGCTTGCCGGCCCGCGCAGATTCGGGGTCTGGTGACCCTCCTACAAGGGGATGTAGGAGCGGCCTCCAGGCCGCGTATCCAGTCGCGAGGAACGTGGTCCGAGGATTCTCGCCCACTCGGCCCTCGCTACTCGGTCCTCGGAACTTCCCATCCCGGCGCATGGTCATCATGAAAAATCCGGGCTAGCCCTCTTTCCGAGCCTCTTGCTTGCTTCCCGTCTCCTCTTCGGGGGCGGGAGTATCGGACGGCAGCGATGTTGCCGCCTCTTGCTTGTCGGACTTGTCATCCATGGCCGAGCGGAACTTGCTCAAACCCTTGCCGAGGGCCTCACCCACCTGCGGCAGCTTGCCGGCACCGAAGATCACGAGAATGATCACCAAGATGATCAACAGTTCCGGAAATCCCAATCCGAACATAGAAACCTCCTGGGCGCTTCGAGATCGCGCGCAAAAACATTTTACACATCATGGCCGTTTCCGCCAGCCGTGGTTGGGAAACAGCAGCTACCCGAGCCACCATACCGCAGCTGCGGCAACGAGCAGGGCGCCGCCGAAGGCTACACCGATCCACATGATCCGCTTGCCACCCTCATTGCCCGACTGCGCCACCACCGCTTGCCTCCGCTCTCCGACGATTTCCACCCCTTGCTGGATCGTATTGCAATAATGGCAGATGGCCGCCTGGCGATGGATCCATTTGCGGCAGGCCGGACAACGTTTTTCGGTGGTGATCCGGCGATAGATCCGTAAAATCATCAAGATGATAGCAAGAGTAACGACAATGCGGACGATCACGCGTCTATCCCCCCGACCCGACCGTTGCGGCCGGCATGCACGGAAAGCGTATACCCTGGAGAACCAAAGAATGGGAACCCTAAATGTTCACTGCATTCAACGCATCATTTTTATTTGCCTTCGTTGCGCAGGTATTCCCTCATCTTTTGCACCATGTCGTGATCCAGCAGGCCAATGCCCCCCTCCTTGTGCTCGACATGCTCGCGAATCTCGGCAAAGCGAGCGGCCGCCTGTGGGTTGTTCCGCAGCCGCTTGACACGGCTCGAGGCGGCCTCGAACACACCGTCAAAGGTCAGTTCGCGGAAGCCGAACACGCGCATGCGCTTGACGGCCTTCATCATCGCCTCGTTGCGAAAACGGGTGAGGTCCTCGCAGGTGATCTGGCGCAACCCTTCCCTTCGCGCCCTGCGTTCGGCCGCCTTTTTGATGCCGCTGCGCACGAAATCGGGGGCATCGTTCAAACGCGCCCGCGCCGCAGCCGTCCATGACACCGGTGCAAGCGGCTGCTCCCATGTCCGACGCAGCACCCCGGCATCCACTTCCACGGCTCCCATCTCACGAGCGAGATCCTCGGCATCCACACGCAGCAGATCACGCATGAACTCCGCAGCCAGTTCCGGTGTCTTCTCTAGCCGCTGCGCCAGCATTTCCTCCGCTTCCCGGCTCCATGGAATGGCCATCCTCCGCGGCTCGGTGCACCGTGCCCCAAGCTCTTCCACTTGATCGAGCAACTTGCAGTTCACCTCGAGATGCCCGCGTTCGGCAGCGATTTCCTCGACGATCCTGCGCAAGATGTCGCGCATGAAGTCCGGGGCTTCTTCAAGTTTCGCCCTTGCCGCCTTCGTCCACACAATGGGCTTGCAACCGGGTTCGGTGGCGGGGCGAGCGACAGAACCGGCATCCATCGTCGCTTGCCGCACCCGATCCAAAAAGGCAGCCGTAATGCACTGGACTCCGGCTTCTTGCGCTTTTCTTTCCGTAACGCTTCTCACCATCGGGCGCAGGAAGGCCGGCGCACGCTTCAGCCGTGCCTCGGCCTCCTTGCTCCACACGAAGCCCTTGCTCAACCGTTCCCCTCCCGAACTTCAAGCATCGCCGTCCCCGGTCGCTTCGGGACCGAAGCGGCGGCGACGCAATTCATCCATCAACGCCAGCGTGACCGTGGAAAGACCGCGATCGTGCGCTTCCCGCTCCACCCTGGCACGGATCATCCTGCGCAAAAAAAAGGGCAAATGCTCAAGCCTTTCCCTCGCTTCCTCCTCCCAGGCCGGCGATGGGAACGCCTGCGGCTCAAGCGGCTGGATCACGGTCCCACCCTGCGGCTCATAAGCACACAGTTCGTCTTCCCCGAACAGGTCGCCGCGCACCGCCATCGGCCGCGCACGGCAACCGCCGCAGAGAATGGAAAATTCGCAGCGCCCGCATTTGCCCGCGAGCTTTGGTTTCCGCAACGCCTGGAACATCTCCGAGTGCTCCCAGATCTCCGCGAACGACTGTTCGCTCAAGGAGCCGACCGGAACCTCGATGTACGGGCAGGCGGTCACATCGCCCGTGGGTGTGATGCGGCAATAATGCGTGCCGGCCAGACAGCCGCCCCCCTCGTATCCCTGCGCCTTTGTCAGGGGGGAGCCGGGATCCTTCTGGAAGGCGAGGCGCTTGAAATGGGGAGCACACCGTGCCCGCACCATCATGCCGGAATAGCGATCCTGTGCCGCCAGCAGCTGCGACAGTACCTGCTCGTATTGTTGCGGCGTGATGTCCGTCATACGCTCACCGCGACCGGTGCAAACAAGAAAGAAAAAGTTCATGACCAGGGCCCCCTGTGCATGCGCCCAGTCCATCATCGCCTCCACCTCGCCCACATTCCCCCGGTGCACGCTCATGTGGATCTGGAAGGAAAGACCCAGGCGGCGGCAATTCTCGATACCGACCATCGTGTGTTTCCAAGCGCCGGCAAGACCGCGGAAACCGTCGTGAAAGGCCGGGGTCAGGCTGTCCACGCTGATGCCGACGCCGCTCACACCGGTATTCAGCAGGCGCCGGACGTTGGAGGCTGTTAGAAGCGTGCCGTTCGTACCCACAACCGCCATCAGTCCAAGGTTGGAGGCATGGGCACAGAGATCATAGATGTCCGGGCGCAACAGGGGCTCTCCCCCGGTCAGCACCACCATGCAGGCCGGATTCACGGCCGCTATCCCATCCAATACGCCCCTCACCGCCGCCGTGTCGAGTTCGTCGGGATCGCCGCTCTCGCGCGTGCCCGCATCCAGATAGCAATGCGCACAGCGCAGATTGCAGCGTCGGGTCAGGTTCAGGGCGACCAGGAAGGGGTTGTCATGCGACTTCAACACACGTCCCGCACGCACAGTGCCGGGTTGCGCCTCGGGAACAACGGCGGCGCTCCAGAGCCGGCGCACGCAGAGGCGACGATGCGCGCACAAGATGGCATACGAGACTAGCCCG
>CAZHOU010000037.1:0-11501 GCA_964534165.1 uncultured Zetaproteobacteria bacterium | reverse complement strand
TCTTATAGTAGACGGTGTTGGCATGTTAGTATGTGCGCTTTTTCGTGTCCAGCCGAAGACGTCTTACGATTTGCGCAGGCGGCTCGTGGGTTTTGAGATGTGTAGATGAGCGAGTTCTGCCGTCTTTCCGGGTGGAATGGCGAGCAGGGCTTCTCTCAGTCGGGCCTGGAAGGGGGTGGCAGGGGGTGCCAGACAGCAGAGAGGAGGCGGGGAAACGGCGCCGTGGGAAGAAAAATATGCATCCAGCCACTGCGTCAGCGGATGCCTTGACGGCATGGGCGATGCTTCGATGGGTGCAAGGCGAATGCCGTGACAGATATCGGCAAGCAGGAAAACGGTGATCGTTCCCCATGGCGAAACATACGAAAACGGATTTTCGATACCTGCTTCCATACCCGAAATGTATACGATTACACTCGCTGGATCTTGTGAACCCGAAAGCAAAGGGTAGGCGAATCTCATAGAATTGACCATGGATTGGCTCCTGTTCTCGTCGGCCCTGATCTCCGCCACCCTGCTTCCCGGCGGTTCGGAGGGATTGTTGATCCTGCGCCTGAGCGAAGGCGCGGATCCATTCGCGCTCGTGCTTGCAGCGACCGCCGGCAATGTCCTTGGCAGTCTGATTACGTTTGGCATGGGCCTTCTCGGGCGGGGTTTTCTGCGTCGTCTCGGGCGCGATCCGGATGCAAAAAATCTGGCACGGGCGGAACGCCTCTTTGTCCGTTGCGGCCGGCCGGCGCTTCTTTTCGCCTGGCTGCCGTTCATCGGCGATCCCTTGTGCCTCGTCGCCGGTTTGCTGCGCACGCCCGTGGCGGTTTTCCTGCCGCTCGTGACCCTCGGAAAAATGGGGCGCTATGCCTTCCTGGCCTGGAGCATCGCACCGCATCTTGCATGAAGAGGGATCAAAACCGGTGCCCGAAACGATCATGGACGAAACGGGTCAAAAAGGTATCTCGATGCCCGTGGTGTAGATGACATCGGTTTTTTTGACCCGCTGGGGTGGACGATTGTCGTGTTGCACTTCGAGATCCAGGCGCAGGTGGATGCCGGCGGTCATCCGTACATGCAGTTCGGCTTCAGCCAGCAGCCGGAAATCACCGGGATCCGTCAGGGCCGGCTGGAAAAAGGCGGTGCCGGAGAAGAGAGTGTGGGCGTTGAGGTGGGCGCGGATGTTCAGGTAGGAGTTGATGCGTCCACGTGATTGCCGTAGGGCGTCGCTGGTATCCACGGCTTGTTTGAGGAGTTCGCGTTCGAACATGGCACCAAGGCCCAAATGTGCTGCCACAAGGGGGGATTGGGCCAAGGTCCGGCGCAGGCCTCCCCCTGCCAGACCGCGAAAGGACAAGCGGGCGAACTCATTCTGTTCCGCCTGGCCAAAAGCCTCGACCGCCCAGGCGGTGGTCAGGCGAAGGCGATGGCGTAGATGCAGGAAGCGCCTGTTGTTGTTCGTGCGTCCCCGGCTCTTGCCGTAATCGTAGCTGAGCACGACGAAATCCGTGTGCCGGCGGCGATGGTATTGCAAGCGGGTATCCACCCTCGCCCGGAAGGTGTTGCTGTTGCCTGCGGTGCCTCCGAGCGAGGCCGCGACATTGCCGGTCCATCCCCGGCGTGGAGCGCCGGTCTGCACGGCTTCGACATTGACGATCGCGTTGGCAAGGAGCGGTGACAGCAGAATCCAGGCTGCCATCGTGATCCGGACCAACCGTGGTGATATGCAGGGGCTAGCACCCTGACTCATCCTCCACACGTCCGGGCCTTGATGCCGCGTTTGGCGAGCATGGCGAGCAACCTGTCGCGATGGTCACCCTGAACCTCGACGCGGCCGTTTTTGACGGCGCCGCCGGTTCCCAGTGCATGCTTCAATTCGCACAGCAGATCTTCAAGTCCGTCGGGCGGCAGGGACAGGCCGGTGATGACAGAAACCGTCTTGCCTCCGCGCCCCTTCTTTTCCCGGCGGATGCGCACGCCTTGAGCCTGCGTCGCCGGGGCGGATACGGATCGGCGGCCTGGCTTGGGCTTGATTCTTCCCTCTTCGGTGGAATAAATCAGTCTGGATTTTTTCACGAGTCCCCCGTTTTTCCTGACCCCGCGTCCGCCATTGCGAGCGAGTTTAGGCGAGCGTGGCGATCTTGTCAGGGGACAGGGTTCAGAGATCAGGGGTCAGAGGTCAGGAGACGGATGACAGAGGACAGGAGTCAGATGGCGAAGGGATGTTGTCATTGCGAGGCGGCAAAGCCGCCGTGGCAATCCAAACCCATCGAGATTGCTTCGTCGGGCTTTTGCCCTCCTCGCAATGACGGGAAAAGGGCGGCCCTCGCAATGACAGGAGGGGGTCATTGCGAGCGAGCGGATGCGAGCGCGGCGATCTCGGAGATTGCTGCGGGCTGCTCCCTCGCAATGGCGAGTAGATCGGTCATTGCAAGCCGAAAGCGTGGCAATCTCGGGCTTGCGCCCTCCTCGCAAGGACCGGATTGATCTATTGAATTTCGAAGAGGCCGTTCATAGGGTTACCGGCCTGCGAATCTGCGCCGCCTGACAGTCCGTTCGGGCTCCAAGGCAGGCGAATCGGGGGAAGCCGAAAGGAAGGCCTGCAGCTGCTCCAGCAACGTCAGAAAACCAAGCATATGGATCGTGGGATACTCCCGCAGGTGATGATGAAGATATTCCTCGGCCAAGCCGAGCAGTTGCCGGCACGAGCAGTTGAGCATCACCAACTCACCGGGAGGAGACTCGGAAAGTGCGTGCGCTTGATCCGCGAGCCGGTCAAGCCAGTCCGCCACACTCCTCTTGTGCAGGTTGTCGAGGCCCATGACCGCAAGTTCGTCCGGGATATGATCGAGTCGGATCCATTCCTCGCGCAGGATCACCAATCGCCGGCGGACCTCCTCCATGGGTGCTTCTTCCAAGACCTTCACCGCTTGGGCGTGAAAGGCAAGGGGACTGTTTCACCCGGAAAGGGATGGCTCAGCCGCACTTCGAATGCCCACACTCCAGGCAGGTGTCGCAATTGTCCAGGCGGACCAACGCCTTGGCACTGCACTTGGGGCAGATATTGGCGTTTTTCAGTCCCTCTTCCCCCAGGGTCTCCTGGGCCTTGGCGCGCTTCGCCTCCAGCTCAGGGGTGGCGAGTTGGCCGTCCATCATGCCGATGGCGATCATGTGTTGCTGAATGACCTCTCCGATTTCGGCCACCAGCGAAGGCATGTATTTGCCGCCCTTTTTGTAGTAGCCGCCTCTTGGATCGAAGACCGCCTTCAATTCCTCGACCAGGAAGGTCACATCGCCCCCCTTGCGGAAGATGGCCGAGATCACGCGCGTAAGCGCCACGATCCAGGAGAAATGCTCCATGTTCTTGGAGTTGATGAAGATCTCGAACGGGCGCTTGTGCTCATCCGGCTGCCCGCGGTTGATGACGACGTCGTTGATCGTGATGTACAGGGCATGCTCGGAAAGCGGCGTCTTGATCTTGTAGGTCGTGCCTTCCAGCACGTCGTCGCGCTCCAGCAGCGGCGCGATCTGGGTGACCTTGGTCTCCTTCTCGGCCTGCGGCCGGACCACTTCGGCATCCACGATCTTTTTGTCGATTTTTACGGCCATGTTTTCACCTCCAATTCCTTCCTGAGCAATCTCTTCATCCCAACCGGCAGCGGCCGATGTAAAGGCGCCTGTGGACGTCAAGTCTTGCCATCGCGTTCCCCGAACGCTTTCTGCACGGGGAGCCGATGCGCTCTCCGGCCTCCCGCCATGCGGGCATGAGCCAGAGATTGAGCGGCGGAAAGCGAAATTCCGCCCACCGGACGGCGTGGTTACCCGACATCAGAATTTTCCGTAGTACCCTTCCTTCAAGGCATCGTACAGATTGGCGGCGGTGTGGATTTCGCCGTCGTATTCCACTTCCTCGTTGCCCTTGAGTTCGACGACGCTTCCGTCCTCCAGCTTGAATCTGTAGGTGGTGTTGGCAAGATCCTCCTCCTTGACCAGCACACCCTGGAAGGCCTCCGGATTGAAGCGGAAGGTCGTGCAGCCCTTCAGGTCCCTGGCATAGGCATAGAGATAAATGTCCTTGAAATCCTCGTAGGGGAAATCCGTGGGTACGTTGGCCGTCTTGGAGATGCTGGAATCCACCCAGCGTTGGGCCGCCGCCTGGATATCGACATGCTGCTTGGGTGTCACGTCCTCGGCGCTGGTGAAATACCCCGGTAGTTTTCCCGGTGCCGCATCCGGGTCCACCAGTTCGCGATAGGCCAGCAACTCAAAGGAATAGACATCCACCTTTTCCTTGGTTTTGCGGCCCTCGCGGATCACGTTGCGCGCATAATGGTGGGCGAACGATGGCTCGATGCCGTTGGAGGCGTTGTTGGCCAAGGACAGGGAGATGGTGCCGGTCGGTGCGATTGATGTATGGTGTGTGAAGCGGCAGCCCGTTTCCTCGAGCTGTTGCAAAAGCGCCTGATCGTCGGGATTGTCCGTGGCGGCGAACTGACGCAGATAGCGGGAATAGCGTGCCCACAGGACTCTGCCCTTGAGACGGTCCCCCACCTTGATCCCGTCCGCGGCCATTTCCGGCCGTTTGCGCAGAATCTCGGGGGTCACCTCGAACTCCTCCTCCAGGATCGGGGCCGCCCCCTTTTCCTGTGCCAGCTCCACGCCGACCTCGTAGCCGGTGCGCGCGAGTTCATAGGCGATCTTTTCGGTCAAGGCCAGCGATTCATCCGATCCGTAAGGAATGCGCAGCATGGTCAGCATGCTGCCCAGGCCCAGAAAGCCCATGCCGTGGCGACGCTTGCGCATGATCTCCTGGCGCTGTTTTTCAAGTGGAAGACCGTTGATCTCCACCACGTTGTCCAGCATGCGCGTGAACACCCGCACCACTTCCCGGAACTCGTCCCAATCGAAGCGGGCTTCCTCGGTGAAGGGATCGAGCACGAATTTGGTCAGATTGATCGATCCGAGAAGGCAGGCGCCGTAAGGCGGCAGCGGCTGCTCGCCGCAAGGATTTGTGGCGCGGATGTTCTCGCACCACCAGTTGTTGTTCATCTCGTTGACGCGGTCGATGAGGATGAAGCCGGGTTCGGCGTAATCGTAGGTGGAGGCCATGATGATGTCCCAGAGCCTGCGGGCGCGGATGCTCTTGTACACCTTGCAGGCCACGCGCCCCTGCTCGTCCACCGTGTATTCCTCGGACACGAGCGGCCATTCGCGCCAGACGATGCGCACGCCTTCCTCCTCCATCTCGTAGGCCCGCGCGGGAAAGACCAAGTCCCAGTCGGCGTCGTTTTTCACCGCCTCCATGAAATCCTTCGTGATCAGGCAGGAAAGGTTGAACTGGCGCAGGCGTCCGCTCTCACGCTTGGCGAGGATGAAATCCACGATGTCCGGGTGAGCGATGTCGAAGGTGCCCATCTGGGCGCATCGCCGCCCGCCGGCGGAGGAGACCGTGAAACACATCTTGTCGAAGATGTCCATGAACGACAACGGCCCGGAGGTGTAGGCTCCGGCACCGGAGACATAGGCACCCTTGGGGCGCAGCGTAGAAAATTCATAGCCGATACCGCATCCCGCCTTGAGTGTCAGCCCGGCTTCGTGGACCATGGATAGGATGCCGTCCATGGAATCCGGGATCTGCCCGGAGACCGTGCAGTTGATCGTGGAGGTGGCGGGTTTGTGTTCGCCGGCACCGGCATTGGAGATGATGCGGCCGGCGGGGATGGCGCCATGCTCCAGGGCCCAGAGAAAGCGCTGGCGCCAGAAGTCACGCTTGCCGGGATCTTCCAGATCGGCCAGGGCGGTGGCCACGCGCAGGTAGGTGTCCTCGATCGTCTGGTCCACGGCGCGACCGCGCTTGTCCTTCAAACGATATTTTTTGTCCCAGATGTCCCAGGATGCCTCCTGCAACGGAATTTGTGCCACCGTCTTGCTGCGAGCGGTGGTTTTTTTTCTGTCAGCCAGATTCATCGAAGCCCCCGTTTCACAACCCCGCACTTCACCGCGCGTCCCAAGCCGCCAGCATATACCACAACATATAGGGTGTCAATGACAGGATTTCAACTACTTCTTGCGGTTCTTCTGCACATTCCGCTCACAGTTTTTCCACAGGGCTTGGAGAAGCGGGGACAGTTTCACTTTTCCGTGCGAAGAGCGGAAGAAAGTGAACTGTCCCCGCTTTTCCGCCCACGTATCCCGGCATGTTGGAGTGTGGACACAGGACTGTTACGCTTTCGCGCATGCAACAGCGGGCGGATTTCGGCTTTGAGACCGTGACGGCGGAGGAGAAGCGGCGGCGGGTCATGAGTGTGTTTTCCTCGGTGGCCAGCAAGTATGATCTGATGAACGATCTGATGAGCCTCGGTCTGCATCGCCTGTGGAAACGCTGTATGTTGGCCAGGGCTGCCGTGCGTGAAGGCTGCCGTGTTCTTGATGTGGCGGCAGGCAGCGGCGACATCGCCCTGGGGTTGGCCAGAAGGATGCGCCGGGGCCGGGTGGTGCTCCTCGATCCGAACGGGGCGATGTTGCGGGTGGGGGCGCGGCGCATGATCGATGCCGGCCTCTTGCCCGGGAGAGCGGATTGCATTCGCGCCGAGGGCGGACGCCTGCCGTTTACGGATCGATGTTTCGATGTGGTGGCCATTGCTTTCGGGATCCGCAATTTTCCCGATATTCAGGCGGGTCTGTCGGAATTCCACCGTGTGCTGAGGCCGGGAGGCCAGTTCATCTGTCTTGAGTTTTCCCGGCCGGTCCTGCCCCTGATGGATATGGCCTATGATGCTTATTCCTTCAGCGTCATTCCCTTGCTGGGGGAAGTCGTTGCCGGTGACCGTGCTTCTTACCAGTACTTGGTGGAATCCATCCGCCGCTTTCCCGATCAGGAGCGATTCGCCCGCATGATCAGAAGAGCGGGCTTCTCGCTGGTTCGGTACGAGAATTTGAGTGGAGGAATCGTCGCCCTGCACAGGGGCTACAGGATTTCGCCATGAGTCTGATGTTCGTGCCCCTGCGTCTGATTCCGGCGCCGGTTCAGGCCGTGGTGCTGTGCACGGTGCTCGATCTCGTCTTCACGGGCGACGAGAGACTGGCACCGTTGCTGGATGAGCTGGACGGCCGTGTCTTCCATGTGCACGTCCGCGATACGAAGGCGGATTTCTACATGGGGTTTGCGGCCGGGAAGCCCTGGGTGCACACCGAACACGAAGGTGAGGTGGATGCCAGGATCGAGGCCCCGACCTCCGGTTTCGCGCGCTTGTGCTTCGGGCAGGAAAATCCCGATGACCTGGTCTTTCAGAAGGCGATCAGGCTTTCCGGTGATTCCGAGGCGCTGCTGCGCTTCAAGAAGCTGCTGGCGGCGGCGGACATCGACTGGGAGCGTGAACTTCGGGCCGCCTTCGGGGATTATTTCGGTCACCGCGTGGCCCTGGCTGCCAGGGCTCTTATTGCGGCCGAGGCCCGATTGACCTCGACTACGCAGGATCTCGCCCGCCGTATCTTGCGCGAACTCGACATTCCGAACCAGGACCGCTTCGAAGCCTTTCAAGCGGGCGTGGAAATGTGCGAGCGACGCCTGCGGCGCATGAAGGCCAGGCTGACCCGCCTGGAGAAGAAAAATGGGGGCAGGTGTCAGGGGGCAGGAATCAGGGATCAGAGGGACAGATGACAGAGGACAGGAGTCAGAAAAATAGGCATTCCGTCTTTTGTCCCCTGTCTTCCGCCCTCCGTCATTGCGAGCGAAGCGAAGCAATCTCGGCTCCGGCTCTAGCAATGACGGAAAAAAGTAAACTGACCCCGCTTTTCCTGTCCCCGTTTTTCCCCGAAGCCGGCGCATGATTCGCCCAGGCGCACGTTTGCGACAAGGATGGCGTCTTTTGGTCATCACCCATCTGCTGGCGACGCACGGCATGGGAGCCCTGGCCGTGCGGCTGCACCTGTTTCGTCCGTACGCCTGGCTGATGCGGATCTTCATGCGCAGCGAGGTGTCGCGCGATTTCGGGACGCAATTGCGGCTGGTTCTGGAGCGTCTCGGGCCGACCTTCATCAAGTTCGGCCAGATGCTGTCCACACGCGTCGACCTTTTGCCGGTGGACGTGGCCATGGAATTGAAGAAGCTCCAGGACGAAGTGCCGCCGGAACCCTTCGCCACCGTACGCGGCGTCCTCGAGCGGGTGTTCAAGCGACCACTTCTGGGTGAAGGCGGCGTGTTCCGTGCCTTCGAGGAGAAGCCGGTGGCGGCGGCGTCCATCGCCCAGGTTCATTTCGCCGAACTTCATGACGGGAGGGCCGTGGCGGTCAAGGTTCGGCGGCCGACGATCCGCAAGACCATCGAGGCTGACCTAGCGCTGCTCGCGATCCTGGCCCGCATGTTCGACCGCTATCTGCCCGAGTACCGCCGTCTCAAGGCCCCGCGCGTGGTCGAGGAGTTTGCGGCCACCATCCGTGAGGAGCTGAATCTGCGCGCCGAGGGCGCACACGCGGCTCGTTTCGCCGAGAACCTGGCTGCGGTGGAGGGGGTGTACATCCCGGCGGTGATTTGGGATTACACCCATGCGGAGGTGCTGACCAGCGAACGCATCTCGGGCATCTCCATCGACGAAAAGGATGCTCTGGTGGCCGCCGGCCATGATTGCCTGGCCCTGTGCGAGCGGGCGGCCACTCTCTTTTTCCACATGGTGTTCGTCGACGGCTATTTCCACGCCGACATGCATCCGGGAAACATCTTCGTGGCGGCGGATGGCGACATCGTACTGGTGGATTTCGGCATCGTCGGACGCCTGGATATGAAGAGCCGGCTGTATCTGGCCGATATGCTTCTGGCCTTTCTGAAACGGGATTACCGTCGCGCCGCCCTTGTGCATCTCGATGCCGGTTATGTGCCGCCGGGCACGGACATGTCGGCCTTCGAGGACGCCCTGCGTGAGATCGCGGAGCCGATCTTCAACCGGCCGCTGTCCGAGATTTCGCTGGCGGAGCTGCTGTTATGCATGTTCGCCGTCACCGAGCGTTTTCGCATGGAAACGCAGCCGCAGTTGCTGCTCTTGCAGAAGACGATGGTCGTGATCGAGGGGCTGGCGCGGGAGCTGGCGCCGGAGGCCAACATCTGGGAGATGGCGCGGCCGCTGGTGGCGGCATGGGTGGCGAGGAACATGGGGCCGACGGCACGACTGCAGCATGGGGCGGAGGAGTTGCGTGCGGGCCTCGGCGACTGGCTGCGGCTTCCAGCCCGGATCGAACAAGCACTGGCGGTCCGTGAGGTTGCCGCGCCCGCACCGGCACCGTCGCCTCTGTGGCCGCGGCTCGGAGGCATCGTCTGCGTCGCCGGCGGCAGCATTGCGGCCATGCAGCACGCCGCAGGTCCCTGGTACCTGCCGCTGGGCCTCATTGTGGCCGTTCTCGGAGCCGCTCTGGTGCTCAGGCGGTGACAGGATTCAGGGGTCAGTGGACAGGGGCAGAGGTTAGTTACACTCGGGGTCGATGCGAGGCTCCGAAGGGGCCGTGGCTATCTCAAGCCGCCGGGATTGCTTCGCCTGCGGCTCGCAATGACAAAATCCTCCCTTTGTCACCTGACTCCTGTCCACTGATCTCTGACCCCTGAATCCTGATCCCTGATCCCTGCCAGCGCCCGTTGCATTTCAACGATGCATGCGGTTTCGATCAGATCGACGCCACGCGTCGCCAGCGCCCGCGCCTGATGCGCGTGATTGACTTCATAGACTGCAAGGGAGGCCTCCGGCGGCCGCAGCGGTCCCGCGGGTGGCAGACGCCTGATGTTGCAGAAGATGGAACGCGGTTGCAGAAGCTCACGTGCCCCCCGGCATTGCGGCCAATTTTCTAGGATCAGGCCGATTCGCAGGCCACGGGACCGGGCCAGTTCCAGGGTGGTGAGGGAGAAGGAGATCAGCGTGCATCGCTCCTCGAGGCCGTGCAGCACCGGCCGCACCCGGGAAAGGACCTCTTGGGCGCCGAAATACTCGATGCAGGCGCACTTGAGCTCGATGAAGAAATGGACGTGCGGGTGTTTCAGCATCAGGGGAGTGATTTCTGCAAGCGTGGCGATGCGTACTTTCCTGAAGATGCTGCCGAAGCGTGCCGGCTCACCGGCGGAGAAGGCCCTGAGCTGTTTCAAATCGAGACAGGCGATGCGGCCCGGGACGCCGCAGACGCGGTCCAGGGTGCGGTCGTGGAAGAGCACCGGCGTTCCGTCCGACGCAAGCTGCACGTCCAATTCCACGAAGCGGGCTCCGGCTTCGATGGCGGCCTCGATGCCGGCGTAACTGTTCTCGGGAAAACGGTGGGGATAGCCGCGATGGGCAATCAATTGCGGTGTCTTCATGCCGCAGCCTGCATGTGCCTGCGGCCACGGTAGAAGCGGCTGCTCAGGCTGAAGAGGATGGCTGTTGCGAGCATCAGGAGGGTGAAAAAGGCGAAATAGCCGGTCTCGGAGAGGGGTTGGCCGTCCAGGGATGCAAGCAGGAAGTTGACGGCACCGGTGAGCAGGTTGCCGGCCGAGATCGAGAGCATGAAGAAGGCCATGACGAAGGATTTCATGCGCCTTGGCGCCTGGGTGTAGGAAAATTCCAGGCAGGTGATCGAGACCATGACCTCGGCTGCGGTCAAGAGCACGTAGGCGAGCAGTTGCCAGCCGATGTGCGGATGCAGCCCTGTGTCGATCCGGCTCTGGATCCAAGTGGGGATGGCGAAGGCAAGGACGGTCAGGTACATGCCGAGACCGATCTTGCGCAATTCGTTCAGGGGCAGGATGCGGTGGATGGCCGGATAAAGGATATTGGCAAACAGCGGGATCAAGAGCATGACCAACAGCGGATTGGCGGCCTGGATCTGGGACGGCAGCACCTTCAGGCCGAAAAGGCTCCGGTCCATGTGTTCGGCTTGCAGCACCCACGAGGAGCCGGTCTGGTCGAACAAGGCCCAGAAGACGGCCACCAGCGCATAGATCAGGCCGAGATGCGCCAGCGCGCGCAGACCTTCACCGCTGAAGACCTCGCGGATGAAGGCGGCGCCGGCCGGCGGAATGTGGGCGAAACGATGGCGGCCGGCCCGGAAGATCAGGGTGGCGGCGAGCATCAATACGCCGGGCAGGGCGAAGGCGGGGGCGGGGCCGTAGTGATCGAGCAGCCACGGCGTGATCAGCATCGACACGAAGGCGCCGGCGTTGATGGCGAAATAGAACCAACCGAAGACGCGCGGCAAGAGATGGGCGTTTTTCTCCCCGAACTGGTCGCCGACGTGCGCCGACACGCACGGCTTGATACCGCCGGCGCCGACGGCGATGAGAGAAAGGCCGGCGGCCAGGCCGGTGCGGGTGTGGTCGAGCGCGAGGGCGAAATGGCCGAGGCAGTAGATGCAGGACAGGGCGAGAATGGTGCGGTACTTACCGAGGCCGATGTCGGAGAGTAGGGCACCGAGGATCGGTGTCAGATACACAGCGGCGAGAAACAGATGAAACCAGCCCTTGGCCTCGTCCTCGCTCATCGGCGCCAGGGTGCCGCCGGCAT
>CAZHOU010000036.1:0-11666 GCA_964534165.1 uncultured Zetaproteobacteria bacterium | reverse complement strand
CGAGCATTTCTACGGCCAACAAAAACTGTAAACAACGCTGGGATCTCTAACATCTAAAGGCATAGTGCGACGAGGGCGGCCACACCGGTGGCCATCGCGGATTCGTCGATGTCGAAGCAGGGATGATGCAGGGGATAGCGCGTCGACGGTCCACCGCCCGTACCCAGTCGCAACAGCGCTCCAGGAACCGATTCCAGAAATACGGCGAAATCCTCCCCGCCCATCGACGGGGATTCGATGTCGATGAGGGGTGTGTCGGGAAGATAGGTTCCCAGGTTTTTGCGCGCGATCCGCAGGGCCTCGGCATCGTTGCGCAACACCGGAATCGCCTGCCGCATCGTGAAGTGGGCCGTGGCACCCCAGGATTCCGCGGTCTGGCGGATGATGCGGTCCATGCGCAAGCGGATCTCTTCGTGTGTTTCGGGGTAAAGGGAACGCACGGTGCCGGAGAAGTGCAGGCGACCGGGGATGACGTTGGCGGCACTGCCGGCGTGAATCTGCCCCACACTCAGAACCGCCGGATGCAGGGGATTGACGCGGCGACTGATGATGTGATTCAGGGCCTGGATGATGTGACTGGAGATCAGGATGACATCGATGCATTCGTGCGGGCGGGCGGCATGGCCGCCGAGGCCTTCGATTTCCACTTCGAACATCTCGGCCGCGGCACACACCACACCCTCGCGCAGGCCGATGCTTCCCGCCGGCAGGTAAGGGTAGACATGCAGGGCGTGAATACGCTCGATCTTGGGCAAGGCGCGCAGAACCCCATCCTTGATCATGGCCGCCGCACCCGCCGCAATCTCCTCGGCCGGCTGGAAGATGCAGGCGATATTGTAGGGTAGGTCTTCGCGCATTCGTTGCAACACGCGTGCGGCTCCGATCAGCATCGCGCAGTGGGCGTCGTGCCCGCAGGCGTGAGCGACGCCGGCCACCGCGGAGGAATAGGCGCAGGACTTTTTGCCGTCCTGGATCGGGAGCGCGTCCATGTCCGCCCGCAAGGCCACCCACGGCCTGTGGCCGCCCTCGATACGGGCCAGGATGCCGTGGCCGCCGATGCCTGTGTGCAGCGGTACGCCGATTTCGTGCAGCTCCGCGGCAATCATCTCGGCGCTTCTTTCCTCGCGGCCGGACAATTCCGGATGCTTGTGCAACAGCCGCCGGATGCGGACGACATCGGGCATGACCGCCCGCACCCTCGCAGCCAGGTCTTCTGGGCTCCTCATTGGATTGCGGACAGCCGACATCATCCGGCGATGGCTGGCCGGGAATATCCCCGATCCCTGAATCCCTGACCCCTGAGCCACAACCACTGATTCCTGCAGTTTCCGGCCTTCACCGCTCAATCCTCATCGTTCCCAATCTCGAATCAGCCATCACCGCCATGCTCCGTCCTCGCCCCTCGGTTCTCGTCACTCGCACCCGCGTTTTCTATCGTCCCAACCGTCCCGGCGCATGCGGCGAATCGTCTCCGCCCAATCGGGATGGGCGCGATGGATGGCCCGCTGGCGGCTGGCACCGTCGCCGCCGGCACGCCATTCGGGAAGACGGCGGCGGACGAGTTCGATGTCTTCGGCCTCCGCCCCCATCTGCGGCAGGATCTCGAGGCGTTTTTCCAGCCAGTCGAGAACCGGAATCAGGGTCTCCGTTTCCGGATCGATGATCGTGGCTTTCAGGCCGTAGCGGCAGGCACGCCAACGGTTTTCGCGGATCAGGGACGGATGCACGCGTCGTTTGCCCCCGGCGTGTATGGCGGCCATTGCCTCCGCCCGCACGAGGGCCACATAGGCCAGGGTGTCCTCGCGCGTGGCCGGCATGTCACCGATACGGATCTCCAGGGTACCGAAATCCGGATGCGGACGCATCTCCCACCAAATGTCGCGTACGGAGTCGATGCTGCCCGTGGCCATCAGGCGGCTTGCGCAGTGTTCGAAATCCCGCCAGTTCTCGAAATAGAAGGGCATCCCGCCTTGGCTCAGGCCCTCGAAGATCTTGATGCGGGCCGAGGCAAGGCCCGTGTCGTGGCCCGCCCAGAATGGGGAATTGGCCGATACCGCCAGGAAGACCGGTATGATCGGGAGGAGATGATTCAGCGCCGCGATGCAGCGATCACCATCGGGCATGCCGACATGGACATGGATGCCGAAGATGTTGAAGCGCTTGGCCATCCATTGCAGGCGCTTGACCAGTCGATGATAGCGTGCGTCATCGCTGACCACCTGTTCGCGCCAGTGGGAGAAGGGATGGGTGCCGCTGGCCAGGAGTGCCGCTCCCTGACGGGCCAGCATGCGGGAGACCCTGGCGTGGAGGAAGTCGAGTTCGCGAATGCAATCCTCCGTGCGCCGGTGGATTTCGGTGTTGATCTCGATGATGGAGGTGAACAGCTCGGGCTTGATGCGGGGTGTTTTCTCGAGACGTTGCAACAGTTCCGGTGCGGCCGGGATCTGGGCGCCACTGCGATCGTCCACGGTGATCCACTCCATTTCCACGCCCAGCGATCCGAGCGTGGAAGAATGAAACGGAAATGCCGGTTCACTCACTGCCGCGCCATGCCGCGCAGGGCACGGCGCATGACGGCGGCACGCTCGTGCTCGCCGAGCGCGTCCAGGACGGCGATGATCCGCCGCCGTATCGAGAGGTCCGGAGCCAGGGCCGCGGCCTTCTGGTAGGCGGCGAGCGCCTGTTTCAATCGTCCGCTCTTCCTGAACACGTCACCGGCGATCCTGTGGCAGACGGCGCATGTGGGCAAGAGCTTGATAGCCCGCGCGGCATGCTCGGACGCTTGATCGAGGCGACCGGTTGCGGCCAGGAAACGCGCGTAACGGATATGGGCGAAGCCGTTGGCGGGATCGGCCTTCAGGGCTTTCCTGTAATCGAGGTCCGCTTTCTCCTTATCGCCTTGCCGCTCGGCGATGGATGCCAGCATGTACCAAGGCACCGCCTCGGCCGGAAACTTTCTGGCTGCGGCCTCGAGAAGCTCGATGGCCTTCCGGCGTTTGCCCAGGCGCAGGTATTCGGCACTGAGATTGATCGCCGTGGGCAGATGCCAGCCTCGGCGCATGTTTTCCTCGTACAGCGAAACGGCCTTGTCCTCATGCCCGATACGGGTAAGCAACACGGCCAGGTCGTAGCGTGCCTCGAGGTTGCGCGGCCGCAGGCGCAGCTCCAGGCGAAGGGCACGGCGCGCCTCGGTGATTTGGCCGGATTCCAGCAGTCGCTCTGCCGCCTCGAAATAGGTCTCCGCCCCCACCAACGGCGGCAGCAGCAGAAGGAGGGCGAGAAGGAGGGCCCTATTTGCGTGCGGGAGCAAGGCCCATCATACCGGTCGTGAGCATCATCTCCTCCATTCTTTCCTGCCGCAGGCGGGGAGATGGCGGCACTTCCCGTTGTTTCTTCATCAATTTCCAGGGATTGCGGCGCAGATCGTCGGACAATGCATCCAGGTTTTCCGCCGTCTTGCGGAATTCGAAGATCATGCGGTACAGATTCTCACGGTTGTCGAGGAGGATGGCATCGATGTCGTGAAAGGTGCTCTTGCCGGCGGCGAAGAACTTTCCGCTTTCCTGCACCGCCGACGGCAAGCGCTTGAGCGCGCGATCCAGATCCTTCTTCCGCTGCGCCATGAGCCGGGCGGCATCGCGGCTGAAGCGGCGCAGATGGCCGAGGGCGGGTGGGAGATTGCGTTTCAGGGAGCGGCTGGTGGCGCTAAGATTGTGGATCGTGTCGCGTACATTCGCCCTGTTTTCCCCCAGGATGGCCGACAGTTTGTTCAGGGCTTCCCGGCCGGCGTTCGCCAGGGCATGGAAATCGTCGGCGATGTTACCGGCCTTCGAGAACAGGGTGCTGAGACCGGCGCTTGGAATCGAGGGGATGCGCTTGCCTACGGGAAGCGGCCTGCGATCCGCGGGATTGGCCTCTAGGGCGATGAAGCGCTCCCCCATCAGTCCCCTCCGGACGAGCATGGCCCGGGTGGAGGCGGGAAGGGTGATGCCCGGTTTCAAGCGGATGCGGACGAGGGCACGGTTGTTTTCCAGCATGATGGATTCGACGCTGCCGATGCGCACCCCGGCCAGGCGTACGGGCGTTTGTTCCTCGAGTCCGCTGACATCATCGAAGACGGCCTCGACGACGCTGCCGCCCTGGCCGAAGGGGTGCAGGCGCCCGATCTTGACACTCAGCAGGCCCAGCACGATCAAGGCGAGCAGAACGAACGCCCCCAGTCTTGCCTGCGGATTCAACGTCGTACCTCCCGGACCATCAACCCTCCAATACCCGGATCGGACCCTCCGCCCGTCCTTCGACAAACTGGCGTACGACCGGATCCTGACAAGAGTCTAGCTCATCGGGGGACAAAATCTGATGAATTTTCCCCTGCAACAGCATGGCGATGCGATCCCCGAACTCCCGTGCCAGCATCATGCTGTGGGCGATGGTGAGCGAGGTGCTCTTGAATTCGCCGTGCAGTTTCTGCATCAGGCGCGTGATGACGGCCGCCATGACCGGGTCGAGACCCGTCAGTGGCTCGTCGTAGAAGACCATCTCCGGATTGTGGCAGATGGCGCGTGCCAGGCCCGCCCGTTTGGTCATGCCGCCGGAAAGTTCGGCCGGCATCAGATCCTCGGTGCCGGAGAGCCCCACCAGGTCCAGCACCCGGCTGGCACGTTCCCGAGCCCTGCGTGGATCCACGCCCTGCTGAAGCAGCGCAAAGGCGACGTTTTCCCACACCGGCAGCGAATCGAACAGGGCCGAGCTTTGGAACACCATCCCGATCCGTCGCATGCGCTCGAGCTGCTCGCGCCTGGACAGCGCACACCAATCCTCCCCGTCGACCAGAATCTGACCCCGGTCGGGCCGGAGCAGACCAAGAATGCATTTCATCAGCACGCTCTTGCCGGTTCCGGACAACCCGATGATCACCATCGATTCCCCCGGCATGACCTCGAGATCGACGCCGTTCAATACGTGCTTGTCGTTGAAGCACTTGTGAACGTTACAAACCTGAATCTTTGGGGTCGTCACTGGAACATCCACGCCGTCAGGATGTAATCGAAGATCAGGATGCTCATGGCGCTGACAACCACGGCCCGGGTGGTGGCGCGCCCCACGCCCTGGGCGCCGCCGCTGCAATAGAAGCCCTCGGAGCAGCCGACGATGCCGATGATGGCGCCGAAGAAGGCGGCCTTGATGAGGCCCGTGTAAAGATCGTGGAGTTGCACGAATTTCGTCGCGTGTTCGAGATAGATCGACGGTATTTGCCCGAGGAAGAAGACGCTGATGCCATAGCCGCCGGCGATGCCGATAGCGTCGGCGAGGGTGACCAGCAGGGGCATCATCAGAATCACGGCGACCAGCCGCGGCACGATGAGGTAGCGGAACGGATCGGTGGAGAGGGTCCACAGGGCGTCGATCTGCTCGGTCACGCGCATGGTCCCGAGTTCAGCGGCGAAGGAGGCGCCGACGCGTCCGGCGACCATCAATCCCACGAGTACAGGGCCGAGTTCGCGCAACATAGACAGGGAGACCACGGTGGCCACCATGCTTTCCGCCCCGAATCGGTGGAAGCCGATGTAGGATTGCAAGGCCAGCACCATGCCGGTGAACAGCGCCGTCAGCAGCACCACCGGCAGGGATTGCACACCCACCGCTTCGGCCTGGAGCAGCGTCATCCTGGCGTACCAGGGTGGACTGAACATGTTGTACACACCCGTGAGCAGGGTACGGGCATAGAGGCCGCTCTTGTCACAGGCCAGCTCCATCATGGAGCCGAGCTGTGTCAGGAATTTCATGCCCGCAGTCGGTGGACGCGCGCGGTTACACCGGTGAAGAGTTCATAGGCAATCGTTCCCGCCGTTTCGGCTACGGTAGGGACGGGCACATGCTCGCCCCAGAACTCCACCTCATCGCCGATGGCGATCTCCACCTCGCCGACATCCAGCAGACAATGGTCCATGCACACCCTACCCACGATGGATAGTATAGCAGCATTGCAGCGGCCGAAGCCGCGGTTGGACAGTGCCCGCGGCAATCCGTCGCCGTAACCGAGGGCGACGACGGCGATGCGCATGTCCTCCGGGGCGATGAAACTGGCACCGTAGGAAACGCTCTCACCCTTGCGCACGCGGCGCAATTGCATGATGCGCCCGCAAAGCTGCATCACCGGCTTCAGCCCCAGGGGGCGGTCGCGAACGGGCTCGGCGCCGTATAGCGCGATACCGGGACGCACGACATCCAGGCCATGCTCCGGCATGGTGGCGAGACCGGCGCTGTTCAAGAGGGAAGCGGGCAAAGGCGAGGGTAGGGTCGAGAGGTAGCGGTGGAAGGCCTCCACCTGGCGCTGGTTCAAGGGATGATCCGGAGAATCAGCGCAGGCCAGATGGCTCATGATGCCCGCCACCCTGATGCCGGATTTGCGGGATCCCGTGAGCATGCGCTGCATGTCCTCGCATCCGAGCCTTCGCATGCCCGTATCCACTTTCAGCCAAACCGCGCCCTGGAAGGCAACCCGATTGAGCGCCAGCAGATGGCGAAATTCGGTGACCACGGGCGTAAGCCGGTGACGTTGGCAAAGCGATGCGTCTTCCGCGTCGAAGATGCCGGAGAGGATGACGATCTCCGCATTCGTTCCCAGGATGTTCCGTAACGCCGTGCCTTCCTCGGCGTCGGTGACGGCGAAACGCTCACAGCCCTCTTCAAGCAGCGTCGGGGCGATCAGGTTCAGGCCGTGCCCGTAGGCGTTGGCCTTGACCACGGCCATGATTTCCGCCTTGCCGGCACGTTCGTCAAGAAGACGGTAGTTGTGGCGTAAATGATTGAGATGAATGCGGGCGACGGCAGGGCGGGGCATCGTTTGGCGCCGGCTAGCCCGGATTTTTCATGAGATCACGGATGGATGCCGCCGGCCAACAGGACTGAGCAACGAGGAACGAGCAACGAGGAAGTATTCTTTCTTGCACCCCTGGTATGTTACTCAGTCCTCGAACCTCGGGTCTCAGTCCTCGCTTGCCGGTCCGCATGAACAAGCCAGGCGCCGTGGAATACATGCTGTTCCGTCTCAAAAAATCGTGCAGTTTTGTGCATTCCCTTGAGCTACCTTGGCATTTTTTCGTTAAAACGCATGGTCTCATGAAAAATCAGGGCTAGTCGTCGAAGCCCGCGTGGGAAGCGAAATTCTCGAAGCGTGTGTATTCGTGCAGAAACGTGAGATTGACGGTGCCGGTGGGGCCGTTCCGCTGTTTGGCGACGATCAGTTCAGCCAGCCCCTCGTTTTCGGGTTTCCTGTGATAGACCTCGTCACGGTAGATGAACATGATGACGTCCGCATCCTGCTCGATGGCTCCGGATTCACGCAGATCGGACATCATCGGGCGTTTGTCGGCGCGCGATTCGAGCGAGCGATTGAGCTGCGAGAGCGCGATCACGGGCACGTCCAGTTCCTTGGCCAGGCCCTTGAGGGAACGGGTGATTTCGCTGATCTCCTGTTCCCGGCGCTCGGCGTCGGCACGCCCGCTCATCAGTTGCAGATAATCGATGATGACCAGATCGAGTCCACCGGCTTCTCTCTTCAGGCGCCGGCATTTCGATCGCAGCTCGAGCACGGAGATGGCCGGTGTGTCGTCCACGAAGATCGGGGATTCGGCCAGCGCCCCGGAGTGCGCCGCCAGCTTGCGCCAGTCCTCGGCCGAGAAGCGGCCGGTGCGCAGCAGCTTCATATTGACCCTCGCCTCGCTGGCCAGCATGCGCAGTGCGATCTGTTGCGCGGACATTTCCAGGGAGAAGATCGCCACGGCCTTGACATGTTCGGTCTCCATGGCGGCGTTGCGCGCCAGGTTCATGGCGAAGGCGGTCTTTCCCATGCTCGGCCGCCCGGCAATCACGACGAGATCGCTGCGCTGCAATCCCGAGGTGATTTCATCCAGGTCGGCGAAACCGGTGGGCACCCCGGTGATGGCCTTCTTCTCGGCGTAGCGTTTCTCGAGTTGATGGTAGCCCTCGACCATTAAATCGCTCATTTTGCTGAAGGTGGGGCGCGAGCGACTGAAACGCTCGGCGACAGCGAGCACCTCCATCTCGGCCTGATCCAGATGCTCGGCCACCTCGCGGCCGGGTTCCTCGTAAATTTTCTGGGAGACGCCGGCACAGACCTGCAGCAACTCGCGCAGAACGGCGCGTTCCCGCACGATGTGAGCGTAGTGCTTGACGTTGGCGGCGGTCGGGATGGCGCTGATCAATTCGCTCAAGTACGCTTCACCACCGCAGGTGTCCAACTGCCGCCGCTGCTCGAGATAGTCCTTGATGGTCAGGGCATCCACCGGTTTTCCCTTGGCCGCCAATTCCTGCATGGCGGCAAAGATCAGACGATGGCGCTCGACATAGAAATGTTCCGGTTGCAGGCTGCCTTCGAGTCGTTCCAGGGCATCGGGATCGAGCATGATCCCACCTAGCACGGCGAGTTCGGCATCGAGTGCATGCGGGGGAATGTATTCACGCATGCCGCCGAGGGCCGTGGCAGTGATATCAGCCTGCATACAATCTAGCCCGGATTTTTCATGGGATCGCGGATGGATGGCGCAGGATGCGCGAGGGCGGGGTGCGCATGCAGGCAAGAAGCATGGCCGTAGCTATGGATCGCAGCCGAAGGCGCGCATCCGGCCCGCGCAGACAAGCCAGGCGCCGCGAAATGCAAAGTGTCATGCTGCAAAAGCACATCGGTTTCGATGCAACTCCTTCATGCTTTTCGATCTTTCGAATACCTACGCATGGTCATCATGAAAAATCCGGGCTAGGGCCTCTCAGCCCCGTCCATGGGGCGGTCATGCATTTTCCGATTCCACCTCAAGCGTCAGGCTCGCGATCACGTCCGGATGCAGGCGCACACGGAAGGCATGCTCGCCCACGGTCTTGATGGCCTGATCGAGGATCACCTGCCGGCGCTCGATCTCGAAGCCGTTGCGGCAAAGAAGCTCCGCCAGGTCGTGGGTGGACACCGAACCGTACAGATGTTCACCGTCGGATGTGGCGCGCTGGATCGTGAGTTTAAGCTCCGCCAACTGCGAGGCCAGGGCTTGGGCTTTTTCGAGTTCATTGCGCTGTTTCTCTTCGAGCTGCTGCCGCCGCCGCTCGAAAATCTTGCGGTTGGCCGGCGTGGCCGGCGTGGCCTTTCCCTGAGGGATCAGATAATTGCGACCGTATCCCGGTCGCACCGACACCTCGTCGCCGACATTGCCGAGCCCTTCCACTCGTTCCAATAAGATCAACTGCATGGTTATTTTCCTCCGTCTGCCGGGCGCATGCCGCGGCGGAAATCGAACCAGATATCGAGCAGCCCCAAGACTGCAAAGGGTAATCCCATGGCCGGTTGGATCAATAGGGCAAGATACATCAGGCCGGCCATCAGATGGATCTGGCGGCACCAAAACCAGGTGTGCACAACCGCCAGCCCCTGGGCGGCCAGGAGGCCGGCGCACAGGAAGGTGGCATTGATTGCCAGGTAGCGAAGATTGCCGGTGCCAAAGAGGCCGAGGGTCGCCAGCACCAGAAAAAGGTAGGCGAGACCGTGGTTCAGGCGCAGGCTGCGGACCGGCTTCATGTCCCCGTGATAGAACCCGTAGCGGAAGGCCAGGGTGCGGGCCAGGAGCACGTTTCCCCACCAGATCAGCAACAGCGACAATGCCGAAAGACCCGGGAAGATCCACAAGGTCAGGTTATGCAGACGCTGGAAGGATTCGGGATCCGATTGTTGCTGGCGGATCAGAGCAAACAAAGGGGAGAGCATGGCGTCCACGAAGGACTTCGCATCCATCCCCTGACTCGCGGCACCGGCGATCAACGTTCCCAGCATCCCCATGCCGATGGCGATGGCCAGATGCTGGGCGCTGCGTGAGATTCCCTCCGGACCGCGAAGGACGGCGGCGGCCAGGATCGGCAACAGGCCGTAGAGCAGGAGCAGGATGATCCCGTCCTGGACGGCCATGTGCGAGGCAAGGGTGGTAAGGACCGCGGTCAGACAGGCGACCTGGGCGCTGAACATCGTGCCGCCCCCCAGTGTGATCAGGGCGAACAGGGCCGGCGTGAGCAGGTGCAAAAGAAGCAGGGGCAATGCCAGCACCGTGCCCGTGAACCAGAATGCGAGGCTGAACATCGTCGTTGCCGCCAAGGCGCAAGGCAGTCGATGGGTCAGGACCCACGCAACGGCGGGGGGCAGGGCTTTGGGCGTCCGGTCCAAGGAAGTCGATCCGGGTTGGGCTTCAGTCGTGATGCAGCGGTGTGAAGGGAAGCAATGCCAGAATGCGTGCCCGCTTGACCGCGGTCGTCAGCTCACGCTGGTGACGGGCGCAGGTGCCGGTCACACGTGCCGGCAGGATCTTGAAGCGCTCGGTCACGAATTGTCGCAACAGATCCGGGTTCTTGTGATCGATCTCCAGGCTGGTATCGGCGCAGAACTTGCAGAATTTTCGCCGCCGCGGGTATCGCGGCCGACGTGAGGGCCGGCGCTCGCTGCTGCGGCTCTCGCCAGCACGAGAGCGTTCACCTCCCCTCGCCGCCGCCTGTTCGGCGGACTTCTCCGGTTTCCGGCTTGTCGCTTGCGTGGTTTCTTCGGCCATGATGGTTACCTCCTAAACGTTGCGATTGCCGCATGTGATCTTTGATTCAGGGACACCGTCCTGCTCACCCTTGTCCGCAGGTCGGCACTCGTCGACCCAGACCTCCACCTGGCCCCAATGGGATTCCTCCCTGCGCCGGTAGTAACGTCGCCGCAGTCTGCCGGTGACGACGATCTCCCGTCCTTTCTGCCGCACCAGTTCACGCGCCTGTTCGTCGCTCGCCCGCAACGGAATGGGTTGCATCGATTCGCTCGTGGCACGGGCCGCCCCGAGTTGGGGCCGGGTGATGATCAGGGAGGCGATGACGGCCAGGCTGCCGTCGGGCGTCCAACGCTCGCGGATCTCCGCCAATGTGCCGCAGAGTTGCACGCGGTTTTCTTCAGGCAGCGGTTTCCCCCGTCGTCGGCTCGTCTCCGGCGGTTCCGGGCTTGGCCGTCTCGTCTTTTGGCGCCGGCTTTTCCTGCCTGGCTTCCTCCGCCTGCTTCCTGGCTTCCTCGGCCCGCACCTTGCTGCGTAGCAGAGGGGAGGGTTCGTCGGACAACTCCTGCAAGCGGGTGGTCAGAAAACGCAGAATGCGTTCCTCCAGGCGCAGCCCCTCCTCCAGCGCCTGCATGGCGGTGGCCTCGCCGTCCGTGACCAGCAGAACATAATGGCCGCGTTTGCGCTTGGCGATCGGGTAGGCCAGGGGGCGCGATCCCCAGTATTCGCGCTTGACGATGCGACCGCCCGCCTTTTCCACCCGCTGGATCAGGGCCTCGGTCATTTTCTCGGTGTTTTCCCGGGATACGTCGGGGTTGACGATATATATGGTTTCGTAATACACGGCGCCTCTCTCGGTACAAGTGCCCCGGCATCCTTGAGCGCAGCCGGAGCGAGTGGGATGCCCCGTGGTCCGGCCGTCGCGGCCGCCCCGGGGAGCGCGGCAGTGTACGGTCGCCGTCCATGCTTGGCAAGCCGCTTGCTGGGAACGAAACGGATATCAACCCGGATTTTCATGATGATCATGCACCGGAAGATCAAGTCCCAGATCTGCTGTAAATTCATTTTCCGTCAGGTTTGGATTTG
>CAZHOU010000035.1:0-11833 GCA_964534165.1 uncultured Zetaproteobacteria bacterium | reverse complement strand
CGAGCATTTCTACGGCCAACAAAAACTGTAAACAACGCTGGGATCTCTAACACCTGAAGGAACGGCTCCCAAGGGAGATGGAGGAAACCCGAGGTGGCGGCTGCGGCCGCGACCCCCTCGGAGGGGCTTGAAAACATCGGCCGCTGTTCCTATGCAAAAAATGTCCCGCCGCAAGTGATGCGGGATCAACAAGACTCTGCAAAGGAGGTAGTGCCATGGGAATTGTGACCATCGTGCTTGCGATCACAGCCGGCACCGCCGCGCTGATGCTCGCCTTCCTGCCGCACACTCCGATCATGTTGCAAGCCCTCGCATTACTGACCTGTGCAGGGCTGATCACCGCAGCATTCGCCTGGTACACCGGCTGGCGGCAGGAGGAACATGGCGAACGGGGTCGGCGGATGACTCATCGTCACGCCCATTGACCCCGTGCCCAGGGCGCCGCAAGGCGCCTTTTTTGTTGCCGCCGCTTCCCCTCGATGCGCACCCTCCGTAGGCTTGGGCCATGAAGACGATCGGCGGGAACGGGTACATTGGCTGGCATTGACTGGCGAAAGCGCGCCGTCGGCCCATGCGCCCAGCTGCGTCCCTATGTGCCGGGCAAGCCGGTGGAGCAACTCCTGCGCGAGAAGGGCATCGCCGAGGCCATCAAGCTGGCATCGAACGAAAACCCCTACGGCCCACCGCCCAAGGCCGTGGCGGCCATCCGACGCCGGGCCGGCGATGTCCACCGCTACCCCGACGGCAATGCCACGGAACTGAAGGAGGAACTGGCCCGCCGCCACGGCGTCGATACCGGGAACATCCTGCTCGGTAACGGTTCCAACGAGGTGCTGGAACTCGTGATCCGCACCTACGCCGGCCCCGGCGACGAAGTGATCTATTCCAGGCGCGGCTTCATCGTCTACGCCCTGGCCACCACGGCGGCCGGTGCCCGGGGGGTGGCCGTTCCGGAGCGCGACGGTCTCAGCCACGATCTTGAGGCCATGGCCGCGGCCGTCACGGAGCGCACCAAGCTGGTGTGCATCGCCAACCCGAACAATCCCACCGGCACCCTGCTGCAGAGGGACGCGATTCGACGCTTCCTGGATCGACTTCCACGGAACATCGTGGTCCTGCTCGACGAGGCCTACCACGAATACGTCCACGCGGGGGATACCAACGACCCGCCCCTGCCGCATCCGGGACTTGTGCGTTGCCGGACCTTTTCCAAGGCCTACGGGCTCGCCGGCCTGCGCATCGGCTACGGAGTCGGCGACGCCGACTTGCTCGAAGCGGCCAACCGCTTCCGCGAGCCGTTCAATGTCAACATCCTGGCCCAGTACGCGGCTCTGGCCGCCCTGGAGGATCGCGAATGGGTGCTGGAAAAAGTGGCCGAATGCCTGCGCGAAAGAGAAAAGCTGGAGTCATTCCTGGCCCGGAAAGGGCTTCTGGGTGCCCGCTCCCATGGGAATTTCGTCCTCCTGCGCCATAAAGACAGCCGCCGCCTTTTGCACATGCTGGAGATGCACGGCATGATCCCCCGCCCCCTCGACCCTTATGGCATGGAGGATTGGCTGCGGATCACGGTGGGGACACCGCGGGAAAACGAGCGCCTGATGGCGGCCGTGAACGAAATCGTGAAGCGGCAAGAGGACGATGCATGAAAAAGGTGGATCTCGGACATCTGGTGGTCATCGGTGTCGGCCTGATCGGCGGCTCCCTGGCCCGGGCCCTGCGCCGGTTTGGAAGGGTGCGCCGGATCACCGGTGTCGGCCGCAACCCGGAGCACCTGCAACGGGCCGTGGAATTGGGGGTGGTGGATGTCGTCGCCACGGACATCCGAGCAGCCGTCGGGGATGCGGACATGGCCGTGATCTGCACGCCGATGGGGGCCTATCCGGACATCATGCGGCAACTGGCGGCGAGCATGCCGCCCCTCTGCCTGCTCACCGATGCCGGCAGCACGAAGAAGTTCGCCCTCGACACCGCCAGGGCGCACCTGGATGCAGCGCAATTGGCGCGTTTCGTGCCCGCCCATCCCATTGCCGGCACCGAACACGCCGGTGTCGAGGCCTCCAAGGCCGAATTGTTCCGCGACCACCTGTGCATCCTGACGCCGACGGCGGAAACCGATGCCCGGGCACTCGCCGTCGTCGAAGACATGTGGAAGGCCGCCGGCTGTTCGACCCTGCGGATGGATGCCGGAAAACACGATGAATTTCTGGCCGCCGTCAGCCATCTGCCGCATCTTCTGGCCTACGCCCTGGTGAACGCCGTGCAGCGCGCCGACGGGGGCGATCGGGACCCCTTCCGTTTCGCCGCCGGCGGCTTCCGCGATTTCACCCGCATCGCCTCCTCGCCGCCGGAGATGTGGCGCGACATCGCCCTGACCAACCGCAAACCGTTGCTGCGCAAGCTGGCCGTGCTGCAGACGGAGTTGGACGCTTTGAAAGCGGCGCTCGAGCGCGCGGACGGCGAATACCTGCTTGCCGCCTTCCGGAAGGCCAAGGCGGCGCGCGACGCCTGGCTTCGAGGCCGCGGAGAGGGGCTGTGAGCGACACCCTGATCGCCGCTCCCGCCTGCAAGCCGCTGCGTGGAGGCGTCACGCCGCCCGGCGACAAATCCATCTCCCACCGCCTGCTCATGCTGGCGGCGCTGGCGCAGGGATGCACGGAGGCCGAGGGCTTTCTGGCCGGCGAGGACAACCTTGCCACCGCCCGCATCCTCTCCCGCATGGGCGTGCGTATCGAATGGCTGAACGGGGCGAAGACGCATCTGCGTGTCCACGGCGTGGGCCTGCATGGCCTGAAGGAGCCCGACGACGTTCTCGATGCCGGGAATTCCGGCACCTGCGCCCGTCTGCTGGCCGGGATCCTGGCCGGCCAGCCTTTCTACAGCGTGCTGACCGGCGACCGCTCGCTGCGCACGCGGCCGATGCAGCGCATCACCGGGCCGCTCCGGTGCATGGGTGCCAGCATCGACGGCCGCAAGCATGCCGAGTTCCTGCCCCTTGGCATACGTGGCGGCCACCTTACCGGGATCGAGCATCGCTCGAGCGTGGCCAGCGCACAGGTGAAATCCTGTGTGCTCCTCGCCGCACTCTTCGCCCGCGGCGAGACCCGGGTTCACGAGCCGCGCAAGAGCCGGGATCACACCGAGCGCATGATGCCCGTCTTCGGCCAACCGCTGCAGATCGAGGGCTTGAGCATCCGCCTCGATCCGGTGGGGGAGTTGCATGCGCCGGAATCTCCGCTTCGCATCCCGGGCGATGCTTCCTCGGCCAGCTTTTTCGCCGTGGCGGCCAGCCTGGTACCCGACTCGGAAGTGAGCCTGCCCGGTGTGGGGATCAACCCGTGCCGCAGCGGCTGGCTGCGCATCCTCAAGCGCATGGGAGGCAACATTGTGTTGCAGCCCCGCCCCGACGCGGCCGGCGAGCCGGTAGCGGATCTCATGGCCTCCTACAGCCGCCTGTCCGGCTGCCGCGTCGGCGCCGAAGACGTCCCGGACGCCATCGATGAATTTCCGATCCTGTTCGTGGCGGCGGCGCTGGCCGAAGGGGAATTCGTCCTGGAGGGCGCCGGGGAATTGCGCCTCAAGGAGAGCGATCGCATCGCAGCCATGGCGGCGGCGCTCACCGCCTGCGGCGTGGAGGTGGAGGAGCGGGAGGACGGCGTGCGCATTCGCGGGTGTTCGCGGCTGCGGGGCGGCGTGCGCATCGACGCCAGGGGCGACCATCGTATCGCCATGGCCATGGCCGTGGCGGCGCAGTGCGCGGATGAGGAGATCCGGATCGAGCACGCCGGGGCCATCGCAACTTCCTTTCCTGAGTTCGTCCCCATGGCGCAAAGAATCGGCATGAACGTGCGCTGGCTGGAAGCGAATGCCCAAACCACGTAAATGGATCCCGGCAAAAGGGCTGCAAATCGCCATCGACGGTCCCTCCGGTTCCGGCAAGGGCACGGTGGCCGCGCGGCTCGCCGACGCAATCGCCCTGCCGGTGCTGGATACCGGTCTGCTCTACCGTTACCTCGGCGACTGTGCCCGAAAGGCGGGCGCCGATCTGGATTCGGAGGCATCCGTGCTGGCGGTGCTGGATCGCTGTCTTGAAGCCATGGAGTGGCGGCCGCAGGGGCTCTTCGTGGATGGCGCCGAGATCTCCGAGAGGCTGCGTGGCGAGGCAGTGGCGGCGGCGGCATCCAAGGTGGCCGCCATGGCCGGCGTTCGTGCCCGCCTCCTGCCCGCGCAGCGGCGTCTGGCGATGCAAGGGTGTATCATGGACGGCAGGGACATCGGCACCGTGGTGCTGCCGCAGGCGCAGGCCAAATTCTTTTTGACCGCATCCTTGAGGGAACGTGCCCGTCGGCGCTGGACGCAGTTGCAGCGCGCGGGCCGCAAGGTTAGCCTTGATGATGTTCTGATGGACATCAGGACGCGGGATGAGCAGGATACCGAGCGCCGACATTCCCCGATGGCGCAAGCCAGGGATGCGATATGCATCGACACCACCACGATGCGAATTGACGAAGTGGTGGATCGTATTCTTGCGATCCTGCTGCGCAGGGGGCTCATCCGCGAAGCAGGCCCCGAACCGGGAAGCCGGTGAAAAATCGATCACTCCAGTGAGGTCCATGGGCGCATGAACATCGCAAGAAAACAACAACCGGATTCGATGCCGGAAGATAAGGTGGAAAAACCCGCTGCAACCAAGGACGCCGGTCATGTGAGCGCGGACGAATCCTTCAAGAAACTGCTTGAGGAATCGCTGAAGCAGCGGCCCATGGCCAGACGTGGTCAGATCGTGCGCGGCACCGTGGCCGGCGTGGATCAGGATGCGGTCATTATCGACATCGGCGCCAAGGTGGAAGGTCGCGTATCCATCAAGGAATTCGAGCACATTGCCGAGCCCCTTCCGGCTGTCGGTGATGCCGTCGAGGTCCTCGTGCAGTCCCTGGGCGGCAAAGAAGGGGTCAACCTGTCCGTCGTGGGCGCCCGCCGGCGCAGCCTTTGGCAGAAGATCGAAGCCTCGCTGGCCGAAGACACAACCCTTCCCGCCGTCGTCAAATCCGAGGTGCGCGGCGGCCTGCGCGTGGACTTGGGCGGCATGGAGGCCTTCCTGCCGCGCTCCGAGATCGATGTCAGCCCCGTGGGTTCGGTTGATGCCCTGATGGGGAAGGAAGTGGAGGTGGTTGTGATTGCGGCCACCCACAAGCCCGAAAACGTCGTCGTTTCGCGCAAGAGGCCGCTTGAAAAGTTACGCGGCGAGAAAAGAAAAGCCTTCTTTTCGACCGCCGCCATTGGCGACAAGGTCAGCGGCAAGGTCCGACGTTTGACGGACTTCGGTGCTTTCGTGGATCTGGGCGGCGTGGACGCCCTGCTGCATGTCTCCGACATCTCCTGGCGGCGCCTGAAACATCCGGGCGAGGCGCTGCAGATCGGTCAGACGATCAAGGCGGAGATCATCAAGCTCGATCCCGAGAGCGGCCGGGTTTCTCTTTCCATGCGTGCATTGCAACCCGACCCATGGCAGAAAGTGCAGGAGAAATACCAAGAAGGCATGCGCCTGACCGGCACGGTCCGCCGCCTGCTCGATTACGGCGCGATGGTGGAATTGGAACCCGGAGTCGAGGGCCTTCTTCACCGCTCCGAACTGAGCTGGACGCGGCGGGATGTGCGCCCCAACCAAGTGCTCAAGGAGGGGGATGTCGTGGATGTCGCTGTCCTGGAGGTGGACACGGAGAGAAGACGCATCTCCCTTAGCCTCAAGGAGGTGATGGAGGATCCCTGGAAGGCGTGGATGGAGAAACATCCCTCCGGCTCGCGCGTTAAAGGAACGGTGCGCAGCATCACGGATTTCGGTATGTTCGTGCGTCTGGACTCGGAGCTGGACGGACTTGTGCATATCGGCAACCTTTCCTGGCACGAGGCTGGAAGCGAGGCTATCAAGGCCTATCACAAGGGCGACGAGGTCGAGTGCGTGGTGTTGGGTGTGGATGTGGAAAAACAACGCATCTCACTCGGCATCAAGCAATTGCAGGACGACCCATTCGAACTTTTCATGAGCAACTGCAGGACCGGCAGCAAAGTGCAGGGCAAAGTGACGGAGACCGGGACCGGGGCCGCTACGATCGAAATCATGCCCGCCGTGATGGCCCGACTGCCGCTGCGTGAATGGCCGCGCGACCGCGAGGAGCCGAAGGTGGGAGATGCGATTAAGGCCAAGGTCATCGAAGTGGATCGCAAGCGCCGACGCCTCGTCATCTCCGTGCGCAGGCTGCTGCGGGACGAGGAGAAGGAGGCCGTACGCACCTACTCGAAACAGCGCGCCGGCGGGAAGGCACCTTCTGCGTTGGCACTGGAGTTGCAACGCAAGTTGCTTGCAAAAAACAAGGAAAACTGACCGGAACCGGCGATATGAAAACGGTACAAGCCATGACAAGGTCTCCGGGGAAAAATCAAGGGGAGGAACGTATGACCAAATCGGAATTGGTGGAAATCATTGCTGAACAGCAGGACCAGATTACGCGACGTGAGGCCGAGGTTGTGGTCAACACCATCTTCGCCGCTATCGGAGATGCACTCACCCGCGGGGAGCGGGTGGAGTTGCGCGGTTTCGGCAGCTTCTTCACCAAGCAACGCGGCGCCCGCATCGGACGCAATCCAAAAACGGGCGCATCCGTCCAGGTACCCGCCAAGATTGTGCCGCAATTCAAGCCCGGAAAGGAATTGCGTGAGAGGGTGAACCACTCCGCCTAAACTTTCTTCCTTCCCCGGATCGGCTAGGATACCCTTTGTCATTATCCTATTCGCAAGGGGCTGCTTGCCGATAAGGGGAATGGAATGAATTGGATCAACGCCCTCACTGTCCTGATTCTGACCACATTGGCGACGATGTTCGCCGCCGTTAACGGCACTATGATCACGGTCGGCTTCGCCGGTTTCACCTCAGGGAAGATGCCGCTGTACGTTCCGATCTTCATCGCCTTTCTTCTCGGTTTTCTCGGCGGTATGCTGGCCTTGAGTTTTTCGCGCCGCAAACATAAGGCTGAAATCGCCCACCTGCGCCAGGAAAACATGCTGTTGCAGAAAGAGGTCAACAATCTCCGCAACCTGCCCCTGCAAGACGAAACATGAGCATTGCCCTTGGCATCGTCCTGATGCTGGCCGTCACCGCCGGCGTCATCGGATACCTGTGGCAGGAACAACGCGAGCAGTCCGATCCCCCCGTGCAGGAGGAGGATGAGCGCATCTCCCCGCTCTTGCGCGGCATCAATTATCTTCTGTCCGACAAGCCGGACCAGGCGCTGAAGGAACTAGTTCGAGTGGCGCGACTGCAAACCGAGACGGCCGAGGTGTATCTGGCGCTGGGCGACATGTTCCGCAACAAGGGTGAATTCGGGCGCGCGGTTCGCATCCACCAGAATCTCCTGGCTCGGCCGGGGCTTCCCCGGGATCTGCACATCCAGGCGCAACTGGCCCTGGCCATGGATTTCCAGGCCGGAGGATTGCTGGGACGCGCCCTGCAACACTACAGCAACGTGCTCGACACGGAGCCGACCCACATGGGGGCCCTGGAAGCCAGCCTACGTATCCGCGAACAGGGGCATGAGTGGGCCAAGGCGGCGGAGATCCTCGACCGGATCGACAGCATCCGCGGCGTCCCTTCCTCCTTGCATCATGCGTATCTTCGAACGGAGATGGCGCGCGAGCAGTTCGAGAAGGGCGAAACGGAGGCGGCCCTAGAATGGGTGCAGCAGGCCATTGAACGCAACCCCGCCTGTGCCGCCGCTTATGTCCTGCTGGCCGAAATCGAGCTGAAGCACGGCCGCGTCAAGGCGGCCATGAACAGCATGAAACGCCTGCAAAAGTACGCGCCGCGTTACATCCCGCTCCTGATTCCGATCCTGATGCAGGACAAGCGGATCTATGAAGACCAGGGCAAGGCCTTCCTCATGGGTTGCTGGAAAAAGAACCGGGATGAATTCCTGATGCTGGAATGGATCAAGGCCGTGGGGGAAAAATTCGGACAGGAGGCGGCCCGGGAGCTGATCAAGGAGACGGAATTCACCCCCCGCGGCCTGCGCGCCTGCTTGTTCATGCAGGCCATGATGGGTGGAGAGGATGCCTTGGCCCGTGCCTGCAGAGAGTGGCGTCGGCAGGTCAAGAATTATCTTTGCAGCCATTGCGGCGTGGAGGTCACCGAAATGCGCTGGCAGTGCCCCCAATGCCACCAGTGGGGCAGCATGCGCCCCATTCAGGAGGGGGATTAGTGTGCGGCTGACCATGCGGGAACGGTTGATGGTGGCACTGGACGTACCCGACCGCGATCACGCCATGGAACTGTGCCGCCGGCTTGCGGACAGCGCCGGCTGGTTCAAGCTCGGACTGCGCCTGTTCGTGGCCGAGGGGCCGAACCTGGCACGGGAGTTGTTGCGCACCCATCGCATCTTCCTGGACTTGAAATTCCACGACATCCCCAACACGGTCGCCGAGGCCGTGGAGAGCGCCGGTCGTCTAGGGGTGCAGATGACCAATGTGCACGCCTGCGGCGGTCTGGAGATGATGCGGGCCGCCGCAGCGGCCGCGAAACCCTTCCCGCGCATGAAGCTGATCGCCGTGACGGTGCTGACCAGCGCCCCCATGCCGCCAGAGCAGGCGCGCATCGAAGCCGTGCGCAGGGCGCGTCTGGCACGGGATGCGGGCCTTGACGGCGTCGTTTGCAGCGTTCATGAGGTGCAGGCGATCAAGGATGCTTGCGGGGAGGACTTTTTGGCCGTCACCCCTGGAATCCGCTGGCAGGATCAGGAGCGAAACGATCAGAGGCGGACCGCCGATCCCGGCGGGGCGATCCGCGCGGGTGCCGATTTTCTGGTCGTCGGCCGCCCGATCCTGAAGGCGCCCGACCCTCGAGCCGCGACCATGGAGGCACTGGCCATGATGGAGGAGGCCGATGCCGGTGAATGATTACGAGGAATTGCTGGCCCCCTGGGCCTGCCGGTCGAGCGCCTCGCGCGGCCGCCGCCATCCCGAACCCGAATCCCGGACACGCAATATCTTTCAGCGTGACCGCGACCGCATCATCCACTCCACCGCCTTCCGCCGCCTGGAGTACAAGACCCAGGTCTTCGTCAATCACGAAGGCGATCATTACCGCACACGCCTGACCCATTCCATCGAGGTGGCGCAGATCGCACGCTCGATCTGCCGCGCCATGCGCCTGCATGAAGACCTGGCCGAAGGCGTGGCACTCGCGCACGATCTCGGTCATACGCCCTTCGGCCACTCCGGCCAGGATGCATTGAACGAAGTCATGATCCCCTACGGCGGCTTCGAACACAATCGCCAATCCCTGCGCGTAGTGGAAAAGCTGGAGAGGCGCTACGCCGCTTTCCCCGGCCTGAACCTTAGCTTTGAGACGCGTGAGGGCATCGTCAAGCACGCCTCACCGCACGATCATCCCCGCAACGCCGACCTGAGCGAGTATCACCTTGAGGAGCAGCCGACGTTGGAGGCACAGATCGCCAATCTGGCCGATGAGATCGCCTACAACAACCACGACGTGGACGACGGCTTTCGCGCCGGCATCCTGAACGTGGAAGGCCTGCTTGAGGTCCCCATCTTCCGCATGCATTACGAGCAGGCTATGGCCGGCCGGGAGATGCCGGAACGTATCGCCGTCCACGAGACGGTGCGGCGGATGATCAATTTCCAGATCACGGACGTCATCGAGGAAACCGGCTGCCGCCTTAAGGCCGCCGGCGTGCAATCCCTGGAAGACGTGCGCAAGGCCCGCGAGCCGCTGGTCGGATTCTCCCGGGATGTGCGCCGGATAAACGCGGAAATCAAGGGCTACCTGTTCAAGAACATGTATCGCCACTATCGCGTCATGCGCATGGCCTCAAAGGCCAGCCAGGTGATCCGCGATCTGTTTCAAGCCTACATGGAAAATCCGTCCATGTTGCCGCCCGGGCCCGCCGGAAAGATCAGGAAGATGCAGGATCCGGCCCGCCGTGCGCGCGTCATCGCCGATTACATCGCCGGCATGACCGACCGCTACGCCCTGGACGAACACGCCCGGCTGTTCGACGTTCACGCCCGAAGCTGACGGAAAAGGGTAAGCAGATAAGCGCGCGCTTCTTCGTAGGTGCCGGGGGCCTGGCTCTCCCGCGGCCCGGCGACGTTCAGTGTTTCGACGCACTGCATATCGAGCCAATCCAGAACGGCCCGCACATCCGGGGGCTGGTTCAGATCCACAACCCGACACGGCTTGCCGGCGGCTTGTGCGTAATCGCGTGTCCGGGCCGTGCCGCCCCGGAGTTCACCACGGCACAGAATCAATGTCGCATCGGAATCCCGCACGTTCCATTCCGTGCGCTGCGCATAATGCCGTTTCGGCGTCTCCCGCAACGGATAGCGGGTGGGGATCACTCCGTCTTCTGCGCGGCGCTCCCTCGGACACCAGCCGCCGATTTCAAGCCCACACTCCAGGGCCGCGTCCAGGGCGGCACGGTCGACGCCCGTCTGCCCGCCGGAGATCACCTTTCGCAACATCGGAACATCGCCTGGTTGCACACCGATGGCGTCAATCCTGCGCCACCCACGGTACGGGCAATCCGCAACGGCCATAAAACTTGGATACGACTGCGCGCATGACGGCGGTCAGCCGCTCCCAGTCCTTGCACGCGACCCATGTCGGCACGCCGAAGCGCGCCTCGGCGACGGTACCGGCGATCGCCCCCAAGGTATCCGCATCCCCGCCCAGGGAGACGGCGTTGCGCACGGCATCCTCGTAATCCTTTGCCTCTAGAGCGCAGGTGAGCGCCTCCGGAACCGAACCCTGGCAGGTTTCGTTGAAGCGATAGGTGGGGCGGATCTCCTCCACCGCGTGGCTCAAATCGTAGCCGAATCTGGAGGCGATCTCCTCACGGATGTCCCCCGGAACGTGCCCCTGCCGCGCCAGAAACGCGGCGCAGACCACGGCCGCCGCCCCCTTCATGCCCTCCGGATGGTTGTGGGTAACCCGGGTTACGCGCGCCCCAAGCGAGAGAGCTTCGTCCATGTCGCGGCCGAGCCAAGCCGCCGCGGACACCCGCATCGCCGCCCCGTTGCCGTAGCTGCCGTAGGGCTCCGTATCGTCCGAGAACAACCATTGCACGAAGCGATCGCCCCAGCAGGAATCCGGATAGCGCCGGCCCCAGGATTTGAAGGCTTGAACGACATCGAGATCGTGCATGAGTGCATCCGCCACCGCGACCGTGAGCACTGTATCGTCCGTGAATCTCGCCTCGGGGTGGAACAGCGGCGTGAAATCCCTGGTCTTCATCGCCCTGAATTCGTAAACGGAACCGATGATGTCGCCGGCGATGGCCCCGATCATGCGGGGCCATCCCACCTTACCCGAGGGGCGTTCGCGCTGCGCATCGTCAGGCCGCAACCGGCGTCTTCATGCATGAATCCTGTTTACCCTGTAGGCAGGCAACTCGACTCAAGTTCGTTGCGATGTTCCCGGATCACCTGCAACACGTCTGCCTTGCGATTCGCCATTCTGGCATGGTTTCCTGACAACCTGATCAAGTCAAGCCAGACAAACACACAAATTCGGGGCCAGTATGCCTATTTTTGGACCCTGAGGCTCAGCTTTCTGGTAGCCTTATCCAATCAGCACCATCCATCGCCTTCACGCTCCGGGGTCGGGCTTTGAAATTTGACATTCGGGCCGCTTTCGTTTTTAACCGGAAGCCCATCCACACCCGAACCATGCCATGATGCGAAGATCATCCCTCATCCTCCGCTAATATTGGTTAGGCTCTAGACTAGCAGGATGATCCATCTAGTCTGGAAAGGTGTTGAGGAA
>CAZHOU010000034.1:0-12428 GCA_964534165.1 uncultured Zetaproteobacteria bacterium | reverse complement strand
CCAATCACCAATTTCCAATCACCATTCACCTCGGCCCTCAGTCCTTGCTTGCCGGCCCGCGCAGACAAGAAAGGCGCCGCGAAATGCAAAGTGTCATGCTGCAAAAGCACATCGGTTTCGATGCAACTCCTTCATGCTTTTCGATCTTTCGAATACCTACGCATGGTCATCATGAAAAATCCGGGCTAGCTCCGTGCGGGAATCGATCGGCTCACTCTGCCCATCCGGTTGCCCGTTTCAACCACCGCCCTTTGCAGCAAGGCCATCGAAATCATGTCGCACTCCCGGCTTGGTGTCTGCCTGCGTTTGTGGTGAACTTCGATGCATGGAGATTCCAATCCATGTGAAGGATGAGATCCGGCGGCGCGCTTCAGACGGCGGGACGCTGAATTGCTACATCTACGATCTTCGGGTCATGGCGGAGAAGCTCGGGCTTCTCGCCCGCATCATGCCCGAGGGTGTGGAAGTGTACTACGCCATGAAGGCCAATCCTCACCCGGCCTTTCTTGCGGCGGCGCGCGAGGCGGGCGCCGCCGGCGTTGAAATCGCAAGCATGGGGGAAGCGCAGAAGGCACTGGCTGCGGGTTTTGACGCCCATCGGATGATCTTCACCGGCCCGGGCAAGACACCCGAGGAACTGCATTGGAGCGTGGAGCACGGCGTCCGTACCCTGCATCTGGAATCCCTGACCGAGGCCCATCGTCTGCATCGCATCTGCAGCGCTCTGGGCCGCACCCAGGATGTCCTGCTTCGCGTCAATGCCAATTTTGATATTCACGACGCCCAGACCACCTTTTCCGGCGGATCGAGAAAATTCGGCGTTGATGAGGAAAAGCTGGGTGTGGTGTTGCCACGCCTTCTTTCCCTGCCGACCTTGAATTTCCGCGGCCTGCATGTGTATGCGGCTTCCGGCGTGCTCGATGTCGCGGATCTCCTGGAGAATTGCCGTCTCGTTTTCGCCATGGCCAAGGCCATCGAACAAGAATATCGCGGAGTGCGCTGCGATATCATCGACTTCGGCGGCGGTTTCGGTATGGATTACCTGGAAACGGGGCGGGATTTCGATCCCCGTGCCTATGCGCACGGGCTGCGCGATCTGATCGCCGCCTTTGATCTGTCCGGGCGCACGTTCTTCCTCGAGCTGGGGCGCTGGCTGGCGGCCGACTCCGGTTGGTTTTGCACCGAGATCCTCGATATCAAGGAATCGCGTGGAAAGAAGCAGGTCATCTGCGCCGGCGGCATCAACCATTTTCGCCGGCCGGCGGCATTGGCCATCAATCATCCTCTGGCCATCGTGCGCATGAACAGGCCGCGTATCTTCGATGCCCAGGAATCGGTGCGCGACGAAGCCGTCTATTTCGGCGGCCCCTTGTGCACCGGTGCCGACAAATTGGCCGACAATGTTCACGTGCAGGCAGCTGATATCGGCGATATCGCGGTGTTCGGCTATGCCGGCGCCTACGGTCTGACGATGTCCAACATCGAATTCCTGAGCCACAAACGGCCGCAAGAGATTGTGCTGCGAACCGGAGACGGATCACCGCAAGCGCTTTCGGCTTGAAGGAATTTTCGGCTACACTTGCACACCGACAGCACACAGACAGGGGGAGGCCATGAGCCATTTGCAGGAGGTGATCGAAGAGGCATGGGCGCAAAGAGAGAGCTGGAGCGCCGATCAGGGTGCGGAGGCCTTTCGCGGCGCCATTGAAAAGGCGATCACGCTGCTGGACGACGGCGGTGTACGTGTGGCGGAGAGGGATGTCGATGGGCGTTGGGTGACCAACGAATGGTTGAAGAAAGCCGTGTTGCTCTATTTCAAGCTCAACGCCAACAAGGTGATCAGCAGCGGAGTCTCCAACTATTATGACAAGGTGCCCCTGAAATTCGCCAGTTGGGGCGAAAACATGTTCCGCAAGGGCGGCATCCGGGTGGTGCCTCCGGCCACGGTGCGCAAGGGTGCCTACATCGCTCCCAAGGTCGTTTTGATGCCATCGTACGTGAACATCGGTGCCTACGTCGACGAAGGCACGATGGTCGATACCTGGGCGACGGTTGGTTCTTGCGCCCAGATTGGCAAGCACGTGCATCTTTCCGGCGGCGTGGGCATTGGCGGGGTTCTTGAGCCGTTGCAGGCCACGCCGACCATCATCGAAGACCGGTGCTTTATCGGCGCTCGATCGGAAATCGTCGAGGGCGTGATCGTGCGTGAAGGATCGGTGATCTCGATGGGGGTGTACATTGGCAAGTCCACGCGCATCGTCGATCGGCAAAGCGGAGAAATCCTTTACGGCGAGGTGCCGCCGTACTCCGTCGTTGTGCCCGGTTCGATGCCCGGAAAATCCGGCGGCCCGAATCTTTATTGTGCGGTCATCGTCAAGAGGGTGGATGAAAAAACGCGCGAAAAAACGGCCATCACGGAATTGTTGCGGGAATTTTGACTCCCGCCGTCGTAAGGAATAACCGAACCGCATTGACCATGAGCATACGACGGATAAGAGTGAGGCGGATTTGGTTCTGAGCCCGTGGGGGAACGGATGAAAAAAGTGAAGATCGCCATCGCCGGTATCGGGAACTGCGCCAGCGCCCTGATCCAGGGTATTCACTTCTACACCCCCCACAAGCAAGACACCGCCGTGGGCCTGATGCATTGGCGGATCGGTGGCTATGCCCCGCACGATCTGGAGGTGGTGGCGGCCTTCGACATCGATGCGCGCAAGGTGGGGCGCGATGTGCACGAGGCTGTTTTCGCGCCGCCCAATTGCACCACGGTTTTCTGCCCCGATCTCCCGGAGAGCGGCGTGGTCGTGCATATGGGGCGGATCCTGGATGGGGTCTCCGAGCACATGCAGCATTATCCCGAGGCTCAAACCTTCCAGCCGGCCTCGTTGCCGGAATTGGACAAGGCGGACATCGTCCGCATCCTGCGCTGGAGCGGTGCGGATGTGCTGGTCAATTACATGCCCGTGGGTTCGGATCGGGCCACCCGTTTTTACGCCGAATGCGCTGTCGAGGCCGGCGTCGGATTTGTCAACTGCATGCCCTCGTTTATTGCCAGTGACGAGCAATGGGCAGCCCGCTTCGCCGCCGCCGGTCTTCCGGTGATCGGGGACGACATCAAGTCCCAGCTCGGTGCCACGATTACCCATCGCATGTTGACCAGCCTATTTGCCAAACGCGGCGTCCGTGTCGATCGCACCTACCAATTGAATACCGGTGGCAACACGGATTTTCTGAACATGCTGAACCGTTCCAGGCTGGCATCCAAAAAGGAATCCAAAACCGAGGCCGTGCAATCCGTGCTGGCGGAGCGCTTGCAGGACGATCAGATCCATATCGGACCGAGCGATTACGTGCCGTGGCAGAAGGATAACAAGGTGGCTTTCATCCGCATCGAGGGCCGGATGTTCGGGGATGTCCCGATGCATGTGGAAATGCGTCTGTCCGTTGAGGATTCACCGAATTCGGCCGGTGTTGCCATCGATGCGATCCGCTGCTGCAAACTGGCGCGGGACAGGGGAATGACTGGTAGCGTGGAGGCGCCTTCATCCTTTTTCATGAAACATCCTCCAAAACAATTTCCGGATGAAGTGGCCTGGAGAATGACCGAGGCCTTTATCGCCGGCGATGTCGGCGAGGACGAGGAATACCCGCCGCTTGCCGGCGAAGGTTGATACGGCGGTGATTCCGGCCGCCGGTCGAGGCGGCCGGCTGCGATCCTCAGCCGCATGCAAACCGCTCGCCCGCTGCCTCGGCATCTCCCTGTTGGAGCACAGCATGCGGACCCTGGCCTCCGTGGGGATACGGCGTGTGGTCGTGGTTTGTGGCTATCATGCCGGGGAGGTGGCCGCACACGCCGGAACGGTGGCGCGCCGTCTGGCCCTCCGGCTCGAAATCGTTATCCACCCTCAGTGGCAGCGGGGCAACGCCGGCTCGGTGCTGGCCGCCCGCAAGGCGGTGAATGGCGTATTTCTGCTCGTCATGTGCGATCATCTGTTTGACGCGCGCATTCTGCGCCTGCTGTTGCAAGAGAATCCACCCGCCGGCGGCCTTGTTCTGGCCGTGGACGGCTGCCTTGAGAATCCGCTGGTGGACATGGAGGATGTGACCCGCGTTTTGCGGCAAGGGCGGCATATTGAGGCCATCGGCAAGGGCCTTGGGCGTTTCGATGCCTTTGACACCGGCGCCTTTCTGTGTTCCCCCGGTGTGTTCACCGCGCTCGCCGATACCGTGGAGAAGGGAGAAGGGGGGTTGAGCAACGCCGTGATGAGCCTGGCACGGGAAGGGAAGGCCATGACCCTGGATGTCTCCGGATCCTTCTGGATCGATGTCGACGACGCCGACGCCATGAGGCGGGCCGAGAGATCCCTCCGATCCACGGCGACAACCGCCTCCTGCCCGGATATTTGATGAATTCATCGCCGGGAAAGCGAACAGCTCGGGGCTTAAGGCCGAGGGTGTCAGGGACCAGGGATCAGGGATCAGGGATCAGGGGTCAGGAACACTCCCCATCACGGCCTTTCTCCGTTTCCGGCCCTCAGCTTCGGGTCTCCGCGGTCACCAATCACGAATCGTGCCCTCCATCGGCGATCGTATGAGAAATCCGGGCTGAAGCATGGCCATTCTCAATCGCCGGGCCCGGCACGACTTTCAGATCCTCGAGACCTTTGAAGCCGGCATCATCCTCACCGGACCGGAGGTGAAATCCGTGCGCGCGGGGCAGGCCAGCTTGGCGGAGGCCCATTGCATCGTGCGCGGGCACAAGGTGCTCCTGGTCGGGTGTCACATCCACCCGTACAAGCCGGCGGCCATGAACAACCCCCCGGATCCCCGGCGCACGCGCGAATTGCTTCTGCACAAGGCGGAAATCCGCAGGTTGATCGGCAAACTGCACGAAAAGGGCCTGACCCTGGTGCCTCTGAAACTGTATTTCAACGAACGCGGTCTGGCCAAATTGCAGCTCGCTCTTGCCCGGGGCAAGAAACTCCATGACAAACGCCAAGCCATCAAGGAACGGGATATCAAACGTCATCTCGCACGCCATTACAAGATGCGGTAGGTCTGGATGCGCCGCACGTTGATCCAGGCCGTGCTCATCCTCCCCGGGACGGCACTGGTCTATGTCCCGGCCTTGATCGTGTGGGGAACGCGCGACACTCCCCTGGCCGCATCCCCGCCGGATTCGGGCCACCTGTCCTGCTGGATCGGCGCGGTGCTCCTGATCCTCGGGCTGGGGCTGGCGATCTGGACCGTGCGCCTGTTTGTCGTCGTCGGCCGTGGCACACCGGCGCCATGGCAGCCGCCGGAGCGACTCGTCGTTCGGGGTCCTTACCGGCATGTGCGCAATCCCATGATCCTCAGCGTTTTGATCATGCTGGCCGGCGAAAGCCTTCTGCTGCGCTCGTGGCCGCTGGCAGCATGGATGCTGTTGGTCTTCGCCGCCAACGCCGTCTATTTCCCTCGGGTGGAGGAGAAGGAACTGGAGAGGCGTTTTGGGGAAGCCTACAGGCGCTACAAGGCGAATGTGCCGCGCTGGGTGCCGCGTCTCCGACCCTGGAGGCCGGATGCGATGTAGCTACCAGGATGGGGACGGCGATTCCTGCCCCCGGTATTGCAAGGCCTCGGCCACGTGCGGGGCGCGGACATGGTCGCTTCTCTCGAGGTCGGCGATCGTGCGCGCCACTTTCAGGATTCGGTGATAGCTGCGGGCGGAGAGGGAGAATCGTTCCATGGCTGTATCCAGAAGCCTGGCTCCAGCCGCATCCGGACACGCAAAGGTCTCGATCTGTTTCTGATTCATACGGGCATTGACGCGACCTTCACCTAGGCGGGCGTATTGCCGTTCCCGGGCCTTCCGGGTGCGCGCGGCCACCTGCTCGCTCGGCTCTCCCGGCTGCATGCGTGCAAGCTCATCCCTTTCCACCGGCGGCACGTGCACGTGCAGATCGAAGCGATCCAGAAGAGGCCCCGAGATCCGCTGCCGGTAACGACGGACCTGCGCCGGCGAGCAACGGCAGGGTCGTGTGGGATGCCCGAGATAACCGCAGGGGCATGGATTCATGGCGGCCACGAGCTGGAAGCGGGCCGGGAATTCAAGCGTGTCGGCGGCGCGGGCGATGCACACGCGGCCATCCTCCAGCGGTTGGCGCAGCACTTCCAACACCTGGCGCCGGAATTCCGGCAGTTCATCGAGGAACAGGACGCCGTGATCCGCCCGCGAGACCTCGCCGGGACGGGGACTGCTGCCGCCTCCGATCATGGCCACGTCCGAGGCGGAATGATGCGGGGCCCGAAACGGGGGTGTGGGATCGTGGACGTCGCGTCCACCTTCCCCCGAGACGCTGTAGATGCGGGCCACCTCAAGCCGTTGGGCGGCGGTTAGAGGGGGAAGGATCCCCGGAAGGCGCTTGGCCAGCATGCTCTTGCCAACGCCGGGCGGCCCGCTCATCAGCAAGTGGTGGCCGCCGGCGGCGGCGATCTCGAGTGCGCGCCTGGCCTGCAACTGCCCGCGGATATCGGCCAGATCCGGCACCTCCCGGATCAAGGGTCCGGGTTTGTTCCTGGGGTCGAATGCATGCAGGGCCTTTCTACCGGAAAGATGGGAGGCGACTTGCAGCAGGTTCTCCGCCACCAGCACCTCGATGTCTGCCACGACCGCCGCTTCCGCCGCGCATGCCTTGGGTACAATCAAGTGTGCAAATCCCTTGTCCGCGGCATACATGGCCAGCGGCAGAACGCCAGGCACGGGATTGAGACGGCCGTCCAAAGCCAGTTCGCCCACCATGAAGGGCAGCGGGTTTCGCGTCTGAATCTGGCCGCTGGCCAGGAGCAGGCCCACGGCCACCGGGAGATCGAAATGGGAACCGTCCTTGCGCCTGTCTGCCGGCGCCAGATTGACCGTGATGTGACGCAGGGGAAATTCAAAGCCGGAATTGAGCAACGCCGAGCGCACCCGGTCCCTGGCCTCGCGCACCGCCGCTTCAGGCAGCCCAACCATGTTCCAAGCCGGCAGACCGCGTGAGAGATCCACCTCCACGTCCACCGCCTCGGCCGCAAGGCCGCGAAGGGCGGCGCTGGCTAGTCGGGCCAGCAAGTTTCCGACCGCGGTCGCAGCTCGAAGCGGCGTGGACGTTCGGGTGCGGGCATCGATCTATTCAGTTTTCCGGCGATCCTCGAGGGCGTCGTTCACGAGTGTCCTTCAAGCGTGCCTCCAACTCCGCCACACGTCCCTCAAGCTCTTTGATTTGTTCCTGCACCCTGGCCAACAAAGCCTCGGCCACCTCCATGCGCTCCGATGTCACGACATCGAGGCCCTCGAAAACGCCGGCCAGCGCGGCCTTGATCTCGCCCGTGATCTCCTGCTTGAAATGACCCGCCGCCCGCAGGCTGGCGGCGATTTTCTCCGCCAACTCATCCAACAATGTTTGATCCAGCGCCATCGTTCACCCCCAATCTTTTTATCTTGGCATGCTGCGCTTCCGAAAACAACAAGGCAGCCCTTTTCATCCGCCGCGGTTTCTTCAGATAGCCCCATCTTCCGGACGGCATCTTGATGCGCAGCCAGTCCTTTCTCCGCGATTTTTCAACGGCCAGCAATGCGCCGGGGCGGTACCAGCCGATCCGCCTGGCCTTGAGCGAAGGCCGGGCGCGGATGTTGCGAAAACCGCGCAGGCTCACCCTCCGCGGGCGGGAGGAACGTTCCGCCACGGCATGGATCGCCTTGAGGATGGCCGTTTCCACCGATCGCTGCCGCATGACCCCCCGGCGAACCGTGATGGAAAGGGTCGTCAATCGGGCGGTCTGACGCTTCAATGTCAGCAGACCGTCCAGCTTGCGGTTGCCGAAAGTGATGGCGTAGCCGTCATCCACCGGCTCCAGGACATTGATATCAAGATCCATCTTGTGCAGACCGTACTGCACCGAGGCGAGGGCGGTCTTCATGTCGATGGCCAGACTTTCTTCCTGGCTGCGGAAAAAATTGACCGCACCTTCGACCAGGACACCCGGGACGGCGGTGATGGCCCCGGCGGCACAGCCGCTCAGGGTGAGAGCAATCAGGATTCCCTTCAGCCGCCCCATCGGCCCGCATGTCCGTCGTCCACCCCCAAGTGGTCGAGCAAGCGGTCGACGACGAAATCCACGAGATCTTCGATCCGCTCGGGCTTGTGATAGAACCCCGGCATGGCCGGAATGATATCGACACCGAGGCGTGCCAGTTTCAGCATGTGCTCGAGGTGAATGGCCGACAGTGGCGTTTCTCTCGGGACCAGGATCAGGCGGCCACGCTCCTTCAACATGACGTCGGCTGCACGCTCAATGACATTGTCGGAGGCACCGACGGCGATGCGTGCCAGTGTCCCCATCGAGCAAGGCACGATGATCATGTGCCGCAGCATGGATGAGCCCGAGGCGGCGGGTGAGAACCAATCGTCCAGGGCGTAGCACGCAAGCTGCGGCTCCCTGTAGTGGAGAAGAGGGGAAAGGCGAGACGCGATCTCCTGCGGGGAGGGCGGCAACTCGATCCCCGTTTCCTGTTTGAGGACGATGCGTGCGGCATCGGAGATCAGAAGATGCGTGCGCACACCCGCCTTGCCCAGGCGTTCGAGCAATCGCAGGCCATAGGCGGCGCCCGAAGCGCCTGTCATGGCGACAACGATCTCCTTTGGGCCGCAATGTTCAACGGGCATGTTCATCCCTCCCCGGGGCCAAGACATTCAAGATGCAGGACCCAGCCTACATCGAAAAGCTGTCGCCCAAATATAATCTGCGCGCCTCCGGATGGGCCACGATCTCATCGGGCGTACCCTGGACGAGTATGTGGCCGGCATTCATCAGATAGGCGCGATCGCAAATCGACAAGGTGTCGCGGACATTGTGATCGGTGATCAGGATGCCGATGCCGCGGGTGCGCAAATCGGCGATGATGGCCTGGATGTCCTCCACGGCGATGGGATCGATGCCCGCAAACGGTTCGTCCAGCAACAAGAAGCGTGGTCGGGTCACAAGGGCGCGGGCGATCTCCGTGCGCCGGCGTTGGCCGCCGGAGAGGGTGTACGCCTTTTGATGCTGGACCCCCTCGATGCCCAGTTCCACCAGCAGCTTCTCCAGCCTCTCTTCCACCTCCGCTTCCGGAAGATCCAGGGTTTCGAAGATGCCGAGCAGGTTCTCGCGTACAGTCAGTTTGCGGAAAATACTGGCCTCCTGGGGCAGGTAGCCGATCCCCCGTCGGGCGCGGCGGTGCATGGGCAGGGATGTGATGTCTTCCCCGTCCATATGAATGCGGCCCGCATCCCCGTGGATCAGGCCGCAGATCATATAAAAGCATGTGGTCTTGCCGGCGCCGTTCGGTCCCAGGAGACCGACGCATTCGTGTGAATACACATCCACATCGACGTCGTCGACGACGCGGATCTTGCGATAGGATTTGGCCAGGTTCTTCGCGGACAGATGGTGAACTTCGCTCACTTCGGGGCCCCGGCCGCCTTCCTGGCACCGGCTTCGTTGAGGCGCAGTCGCACCCGGTCTTCCTTGCCCCGTTCAACCTCGGTGAGTTTGGTTTTGAGATGATGAATGATGGTCGCTCCCGAGATCCGGCCTTCGGGCTGCTCCATGACCGCGTGCCCGCTCAGGATGATGAGTTGCCGCACGTTGTTCAGAACGGCTTTGTCCGCCCTTCCAAACTTGTCGCCTTGGTGCATGCGCACATGGCCGGTGGCCACGGCTCTCTCAATGCCTCCTTTCTCGCGATAGAAGCTTTGCAATCGATCACAGAAAAGCTCGAAGTCATCCCGTGTCAGATGCACATGGCCGGTGAAAAGCGCCTCCCTCTTGTCATGCCAGACGTCCAGGTGATCAGCTTGGATGACGATGCCGGACCATGCCGGCATCGCCGCCGACAGGGTGAGAAACAAGGCGATCACGGTGTGAACGAGAGGTTTGATCATGGCCTCGACTCCATCTCGGGGAGGTGACTGGTTTCAATCCAGACGCCCCCATCCACCCGAAGGTGGCGCGTCTCCCGCCACACGGTCAGGTTCCTGCCTCGCATGCGCGTACGCTTGCCACGGATCCTGAAGGGGCCGGGGATGCGGATCATATCTTTTTGATGCACATAACGCATCGTGTCGCAAAAAAGCCGCCATTCGCCGTAGGCCATTCGTACGTCGCCACGAAAGCGGATTTCCTTGGAGAGGGGTGCAAACCAGGCCTCGATACCCGTGATCGGGATGCGTTTGCCGCCCTTGGTGAAGAGTTCGAGTTCGGGACGCAGCAGATGCAGGTGCCCACTGCCCTGTTGTTCCGCCTTCTGCGCCTTCAAGCGCCACAGGGTGCGCCCGGCTTCCCGTTCCACGATGAACGGGCCTTGAACTTGTGCGCGAGGCTTCTCGCTCACCGGGGCGGATGACGGCGACAATTGGTCGTGTTTTGCATTCCAGACCAAAAACAACGCCGTGGCGATCATCGCGCCGGCCAGGATCAACGCCCCCCATTTCAGGCATGCGAAGCAAGCGGTGTAGGCGGATTGTCGCGCCAGTGAATTGCTTCCGCTAACTCGCATGCTGCTCAAAAAAGAACGCGGGAATCACAGCAACCTGAACCGGGATTGCAGCGTGAGCCCGAGCGGGGCGGGTGAGTCGTTCCGGAAGCCCCATGGTGGCATCAGGTGCGCCACCCACTGTCCGAGGGCGAGGCACCGTACGGATCCTGAATGACCTCCCTCCATCGGCCAGCGGCGAGAATGAGGCCTTCCGCGGCTTGACGCACGGCGCCGTGGCCGCCGCCAAAGGCGGAGACCCAGTCGGCTGCCTCGCGTACGGCGATATGGGCGTCGTTGGGTGCGAGTGCAAGAGCGACACGGCGCATGGGCGGCAGGTCCAACACATCGTCACCCATGTACGCACACGCCGTGGTCGTCACGCCGGTGCGGGCGAGCAACTCGTCCAGTCCATCCGATTTGTTCGTGCAGCCCTGGAGTACATATTCGATGCCCAGATCCCGGGCCCGGAAAGCGACCACGTGGGATGAGCGCCCGGTCAGCAAGGCCACCTGAATGCCGGCCCGTTGCAACAATTTGATTCCATGCCCATCACGAACGTTGAAGATTTTCGATTCCTCGCCGCCCTGATCCATCACGATGCCGCCGGCCGTCATGACCCCGTCCACATCCAGCACCAACATGCGGATGTCCCGGGCCTTCTCGAAGGGAAAGTCCACACCGTAATGCATGCGAATCCTCAGACGACGCCGGCTTGCAACAGATCGTGCAGGTGAACAATGCCCCTGGTTCGGCCTCCGCCGTCGGTGACAAACAGGGCCGTGATCTTTTTCTCCTCCATCAGGCGCACGGCCTCCGAGGCCAGGGAGTCTTCATGGATGGTTTGCGGATTTCTGTGCATCAGCGAGCCGACGGGCTGCTTCAGATCCACATGGCCTCCTTCCATGATGCGGCGCAGGTCGCCATCGGTGATGCAGCCGGCCAGGCGCCCGTTCGCCAACACCCCGGTGATGCCCAGACGGCGGGAACTCATGACGACGATGGCCTCCTTCAACGGAGTATCCACCTGCACCATTGGCAGGGCTTCGCCCGTATGCATCAGCGCGCTCACGCGCATGAGCCTTCGCCCCAGGGCCCCCGCCGGATGGAAACTGGCGAAGTCCCGCGGACCGAAGCCGCGCTTCTCCAGCACCACGACCGCCAGCGCATCGCCGAGCGCCAGCGTGGCCGTCGTGGAAGCGGTCGGTGCCAGGTTCATCGGGCATGCTTCCCGCGTGACATTGACATGCAGCACGATATCGGCGTAGCGCCCGAGCGTGGATTGCGGCCGTCCCGTCATGGCCATCAGGGGGATTCCCAGACGCTTGATCATCGGCAGCAATCCCGCCACCTCGCTGGTTTCGCCGCTGTGTGAGATGGCCAGCACCGCGTCCTGGCGGGTGATCATGCCGAGGTCCCCGTGCTGCGCCTCGGCTGCGTGCACGAAAAAGGCCGGTGTGCCCGTGGACGCAAAGGTGGCGGCGATCTTTTTGGCGATGATCCCGGATTTCCCCATGCCGACGACCACCAGCCGGCCTTCGGTATTCAGAATGCATTGCACGGCGCCCAGGAATTGTTCGTCCAGGCCGGCGGCGATGGCGGCGATGGATTGGCCCTCGATCTCCAATACGCGCCTGGCCTCGCGCAACCAGTCCTTCTCGACCGCGGGGATGGGTTGGGTCTTCAATCCCATGCCAGAAGGGTAGGGCTTTGTGACAGGCGTTCAAGCATGGCTATCGCTTGCCTTCGGAAATCCGCCATTTGCGCCCGCGGCACCGGTCGAGTTGAACGGCGCTTGATGCGCAGAGGATTGATCGGGCGTCCGCGCACCCGGAATTCAAAATGCAGATGCGGGCCCGTGGCCAGGCCACTCATGCCCACATAGCCGATCACCTGC
>CAZHOU010000033.1:0-12598 GCA_964534165.1 uncultured Zetaproteobacteria bacterium | reverse complement strand
CCTTCCCCTGGAAGCCGAAGAGCAGCACGACCGTGAGAAGAAGCGCGGCCATTGAGATCGGGTCCAGCCTGTGCAGGACCGCATCCAGCCTGTTTCCGGCCAGAAGCGCCTTGCGGCCGACGTAGGCGATCGCCACCGGGATCACGATGTAGAGCAACACGGAAAGAAGAAGTGTATCCCACGGCACGGTGATGGAGGCCATACCAAGCAGGATCCCCACGATGGGCGCAAAGGCAACGACCATGATGACATCGTTCAGCGCCACCTGCGTCAGCGTGAACTGGGGGTGCCCGTTCACCAGACGCGACCAGACGAACACCATGGCCGTGCAGGGGGCGGCGGCGAGCAGAATGAGCCCGGCGATGTATTCATGGATTTTGCCCGCATCGAGCAGCGGAGCGAACAAATGTTGCAGGAACAGCCAGCCGAGAAGGGCCATCGAGAAGGGTTTGACGAGCCAGTTGACGGCCAGTGTGACGCCGATGCCGCGACGGTGATGCCAAACCTCGTGCAGGGCCGAGTAATCGATCTTCAAGAGCATCGGCAGGATCATGGCCCAGATCAGCACGGCCACCGGCAGGTTGATGTGCGCCGCCTGCAGGTCGCCCAGGGAATGGAAGACGGCGGGGAAGGACGTACCCAGCCCGAGGCCGGCGACGATGCACAGGAACACCCACAGGGTGAGATAACGGGCAAAGAGACCCAACGATTTCGACGCCGACATGCGCACCTCCCGTCGATGGAATCAGGAGATATTATATCCGCTAATTCGGATATGAAAATTAATTTCTTCGCAGGTTCGTGACGAAAGAGTGCCTGGCCTATGCGGACCGGCCTTCGAGAATCGCGGTCAACCGTCGGGCATCGGCGCGCAAGAACGCATCCGGCTCCTCTTTGACCAACGACGAGAGCGCCCGGGCCGCATCGCCAGCCAGGCGGTAGTGCATCCATTTGCCCTCGCGGCGGGTGGTCACGAGCCCGGCGTTGCGCAGGATGCCGAGATGCCTGGACACCGTGCTCTGCGGCAGCCCCAGCGCCGCGGTGAGATGGCAGACGCAAAGTTCGTCTCCGATCGCCAGCAGGTAAAAAAGACGCAGGCGAACCGGATCGCCCAGGGCCTTGAAGACTTCGGCCTTGATCATGAAGAAATCTGCACCTCCTGCCGGCAATGTCCGCCAGCCAAGCATAGCCAATTTTTCTTTGCCTGACAGGAAGCATCCCGCGTAGTCTGTCGCCCATGCCTTCCCTCTCCGACCTTATCGCCCAAGATTTCCAGACGCAGGGGGCGCTTGCACGCAGCCTGCCCGGTTATGTTCACCGCGAGGGGCAGGCGGCGCTGGCCTCCGAGATCGCCGCCTGCATGGAGCGGGGCGGGTGCCTGCTGGCGGAAGCGGAAACGGGGACGGGCAAGACGCTGGCCTACCTCGTGCCGGTGTTGAGGAGTGTGTCCAAGGTGCTCGTCTCCACACACACCAAGGCCCTGCAGGATCAGTTGATGCATCGCGACATTCCGGCGCTGAAGCGCGCCCTCGGCGCCCGGCGCCGCATCGCCCTGCTCAAGGGACGTGGCAATTACCTGTGCCCGTACCGCCTGGAAAAGCACCTGCGCGGCGGGCAGGCGGAGCGCAGGATCCTTCCCCTGTTGCTCAAGGTGAAGCGCTGGGCCGAGAAGAGCCGCGACGGCGACCTCTCCGGTCTGGATTTCGATGTTCACAACGCCGGCATCGGCTCCATGGTCACGGCCACGGCCGAGCAATGCCTCGGTGGCCGCTGCCCGAGGTGGAACGACTGCCCGCTCGTCAAGGCCAGGCAGGCGGCGCAGGAAGCGGATCTCGTCGTCTGCAATCACAGCCTGGTGCTGGCCGACGCGGAATTGAAGGCGGGCGCGTTCGGCGAGGTTCTCCCCGATTTCGATTGTCTGATCTTCGATGAGGCCCACAGCCTGCCCGAACTGGCCTGCCGTCATTTCGGGCGTCGCATCACGATCGGGGTATTGAGTGCCTGGTACAACGACATGCAGGACATGCTCGTCGAATGGGGTGACGAGAGCGAGCTGCAAAAACGCATCGACCGCCATTTCCTGGCCGCGACCGAGGCCTATGCGCGAGAAGATCTCAGGACTGTCCTCGAACATTGGCGGTCCCTGGCCCGGGAGGCCGAGAGCCGCAGCGAACGCAGCGAGGAGGCCGCACGCCTGGCCGCCCGGGCGGCGGAGATCGCCGCCGATCTGGAGGCTGTGTTGCAGCCACCTGCCGGCTATGTCGCCTGGCAGGAGGATGCCGGTAAACAGGCCCGGCATCTGCTGGCGCCGATCGAGACCGGCCCGGTGCTGGCCGAAAAGCTGTGGTCCAGATCCTCGGCCCTGATCCTGCTCTCGGCCACCCTGCGCGTTTCCGGCAGCTTCCAATACGCCGTGGAGCGGCTCGGCCTTGGGGATGCACAGACCGCATTCCATCCCTCGCCCTTCGATTATACCCGCCAGGCCATGATCTATGTGCCGCGGCATCTGCCGGCGCCGAACGAGCCCGGTCACCTGGAAGCGCTGGTGGACGAGGCGGAGGCCCTGATCCGCGCTTCGAACGGTCGCGCCTTCGTCCTCTTCACTTCCCACCGCATGCTGCGCCTCGTCGCCCCGCGGCTCGGCGAGCGCCTGCCGTGGCCGGTTCTGGTCCAGGATGAAAGCGGAAGCAAGGACACAATTCTGCATATATTCCGAAAGGATACGCACTCCGTTTTATGCGGAACACGAAGTTTCTGGGAAGGCGTGGACGTGCCCGGGGAGGCCCTCTCTCTGGTCGTCATCGACAAGCTTCCCTTTGCGCCCCCGGACGACAAGCTCTTGCTCGCCCGCCGTCGTCGCTGCGAGGAGAAGGGCGGCAACGGCTTCTTCGACATCCAGCTTCCCGAGGCCGTCGCCGTTCTACGCCAGGGTGTGGGGAGGCTGATCCGCACGAACCGTGACCGCGGCGTGATCGCCATCCTGGACTCGCGCCTGCACCGCAAGTCCTACGGCCGCATCATCGCCGCCAATCTGCCGCCGGCGCCGAAGACGGAAGACCTCGACGAAGTGCGCGCTTTTTTCCGCGCCGCATGAGGTTTCTGCTGGCGCCGGATGCCTACAAGGGCACGCTCACGGCTTTGGAGGCGGCCGCGGCCATGGCCGCGGGTATCCGCCGCGTCGATCCCGCGGCGGAGATCGTCATGCGACCCATGGCCGACGGCGGCGAGGGCACCCTTGAAGTGTTGCGGCCTTATCTCGCCGGGCAGGTGCGCACCCGGCGCATCCAAGGCATGAACGGCAGGATGATGGTGGCACCGGTGCTGGCCTTCATGGATGCAGGCCGCGAACCCGCCTGGCTGATCGAAAGCGCTCGTGCGGTCGGCATAACCCTACCGGCGACCTTGGCGTTGCCGCCGCTTGAGCGTTCCTCGGTTCCGCTGGGGACGCTCCTCGAACGGGGCTTCGAGGAAGGAATCCGACGATTCTACATCGCCCTGGGCGGCAGCGCCTGCAACGACGGCGGCATCGGGCTCTTGAGCGCCTGCGGCATGCGCCTCCTGGACGCCGCCGGCGCGGAGCTGGCACCGCTTCTTTCCTCCATGCGCCTGGCGGCGCGGGTGGACGTCTCGCGTCTGGATTCACGGCTGCCCGAGGTGGAGTTGCATCTGATCCTTGATGTCGACAACCCCTTGCTCGGCGTCCACGGCGCCACGCGCACCTACGGGCCGCAGAAGGGTCTGGACGACGGGGATCTGCACCGGGCCGAGGCCTGGATGCGCCGCTGGGCGGATCTCGCGGAGCGTGCCTTCGGCCGCCGGGTGCGGCGGCGAGCGGGGGCCGGTGCCGCCGGCGGTCTGGGCTTCGCCCTCATGTTGTTGGGCGCGAAATCCCATGCCGGCGCAGCCTGGGTGGCACGGAAAAACGGCCTGGCGCCGGCCCTTCGCGATTGCGACTGGGTGCTCACCGGCGAGGGACGAAGCGATGCGCAGACCCTGCACGGCAAGGCCCCTCTCGTCGTCGCGAAACTTGCGCGGCGAGCCGGCGTCCGAGTCGCTCTGATGTCCGGCACGATCGAGGAGAGGGAAGAATTCCGCGAACTGTTCGACGCCCGCTTTCCATTGGCGGAGGACGACCGGACGCCAGCGCAGGCCGGGAAGAGGGCGGCGGAGCACCTCGCCCGCCGGACCGGGGAGTTCGTGCGGCGGCTTGGGGCTGAAAAGCCGTAACCGGAGATTCGCGATAGGAAAGAAGACGACCGAAAGATGGGCGCAACGTTGTCCAACGCCCGGCAACCGAACGAAGCCCGGATTCCGCGAACAGTTTCCGCTGCGGCCAAATCGGGTATACTGGAAGCATGGAAAAAACCGAGAACGGGTTGTACGTTCATGGGCGATCCCACCGGTTTCAAGCGCTTTGAGCGCGTGGACTCGCCCATGCAGTCGCCGCCGGTGCGCCTGCGACACTGGCGCGAGTTTGTCTCCCTCTTTCCCGCCGCCGAGTCCAAGCGGCAGGCGGCGCGCTGCATGGATTGCGGCACGCCCTTCTGCCAGTCCGGCTGCCCAGTGCACAACCAGATTCCGGACTGGAACGATCTGGTGTTCCGAGGACAGTGGCGTCGCGCCATCGCCTCCCTGCATTCGACCAACAATTTTCCCGAATTCACCGGCCGTCTGTGCCCGGCGCCGTGTGAGGAGGCATGCACGTTGAACCTGATCCATGAGGCGGTCAGCATCAAGGGTATCGAGCTGACCATCGCCGATCGCGCCTGGAGGCGGGGCTGGATCCGGCCCGAGCCGGCGACGGTGAAGACCGGCAAGCGCTGCGCGATCGTCGGTTCCGGCCCGGCCGGACTCGCCTGCGCGCAGCAATTGGCCCGCGCCGGGCACGAGGTGACGGTGCTGGAGAAGCAGGATCGGATCGGCGGCCTGCTGCGCTACGGCATCCCCGATTTCCGCCTGGACAAAAAAGTGCTCGACCGCCGCCTGGAACAATTGCGGGCCGAAGGCGTGCTCTTCAGAACCGGGGTCCATGTCGGGGAAAACATGCCCTGCCGCCGCCTGTTGCGCGAATTCGATGCCGTGGTGCTCGCCTGCGGGGCCGAGAAGCCGCGCGATCTGGACGTGCCCGGTAGAAATCTGGCCGGCATCCACTTCGCCCTCGATTACCTGATGCAGCAGAACCGCAGGGTGGCGGGGGACATCGTCCCACCGCAACAGGTCATTTCGGCTGCGGGCAAGCATGTGGTGGTGATCGGCGGTGGCGACACCGGCGCCGACTGCATCGGCACGGCCAACCGCCAGGGCGCGCGTTCGGTGACCCAGATCCAGTACCACGAACAGCCGCCGGAGGAAGTCGACAAGCGCCTGACCTGGCCGTACTGGCCGCACCGCCTGCGCAGCAGCGAATCGCACGAGGAGGGTTGCACGCGCCTGTGGGGCCTGGATACGGTGGCCTTTCGGGGCAGGGACGGGCACGTGTGTGCCGTGGAGCTGGCCGAGTTGCGCTGGGTACGCAAAAGCGACGGCAGCTTTGAGAAGCGCCACGTGGCCGGCAGTCGCCGCCAGCTTCCGGCCGATCTGGTGTTTCTGGCCATGGGGTATGCCGGCCCGCGCCCGGAGGGTCCGATCCGGGAATTGGGTCTTGAATGCGACGGGCGCGGCAACGTGCGCGCAAGCGAGGAGGATTGCCGCACCGCGGTGGCGCGCCTCTTCGCCTGCGGGGACATGCGCCGCGGCCAGTCGCTGGTGGTATGGGCCATCCGGGAGGGGCGACAGGCCGCGCATGCCGTGGACCGCCATCTGATGGGCCGGACGGATCTGCCGCCGGCATGAGCGTGGAACCGCTGTCCGTGGATGATCGCGGTCTTCTCTATGCCGAGGCCTGTTTCGAGACCTTCCGCGTCCTGAACGGTGCAATCTTTGCCTGGGAGGCACACATGGCGCGCCTGCGCTCGGGCCTGCGCGAGTTCGGGTTGAAGCCCCCTCCCAATCTCCTTTCCCTCTGCCGCCGGCAGGCCGAGTTGGATGGCGACGATGTGTTGATGCGCCTGACGGTCACGGGCGGGGAGGCCCCGCGCGCGCTCCTGCCCGAGGGGTCTCGCAAGCCCCGGGTCTACATCCGGGCCTGGGCCTGCATCCGCCGCGAGGAGCCGCTCTTCCTGCGCACCGTGCAGTGGCCACAGGTGCTTCCCAAGCGTGCGGCCAAGTTCACCGCCGACTATGCCCTCTGCATCCGGGCCTTGCGGAGCCTGCGGGCGCAGAACCAGTTGGCGGAGGGGGAGGAGGCGCTGATCTGCGATCGGGATCGCCTCGTCTCGGCACCGACTTCCAACCTCCTGCTGCACGTGCGCGGACGTTGGCTGACCCCGGATTCGGATTCCGCCCTCCCGGGCATCGTCCGCGGGGCACTGATCGCCGCCGGCGTGATCACGCCCGAACCCTGCCCGCAACACTACGCCCGCATCTGCGACGCCGCCGCTCTCACCAACAGCGGCGCCTTCATCCGGCCCGTGACCGGCATCGACGGCCGCCGCCTGCCGCTGAACGGAGGTGCTTTCACACCGCTCTATGCGGCCTTGAACGGGCAAGAGGGCGTGCCGGAGCTGCCGGAATGAACAGCCGCAGGCTCATGGTGCTCTGCGCCGTGTTGCTCATCGTGTTTGCGGCCGTCCAGGTTTGGCTTCCACTGGCGCCGCCCGGCCGCGTCGAGATCTTCATCCCCAAGGGAAGGAGTACGCAGGCCATTGCCCGCAGATTGAAGGAGGCGGGGGTGATCCGCTCCGCCTTTCTGTTTAGCGTGTGGGCGGAGTTGAGCGGCGAGGCGGCGCATCTGCAAAGTGGCCATTACCGTTTCGAGGCGGCCGCGAGCCTGCCGCAGGTGCTCGATCGCATGGTGCGCGGCGATGCCATCCTGTACCGCACGACGGTGCCCGAGGGGCTGCGCACGGATGAGGTTCTGGCCCGGATGGCCCGGGCCACGAAGACCCCCCTCGCCGTCTGGCGGCAGGCCTTGAAAGAACTCGTGGGCTCGAAGATGGAGGGCATCCTGTTGCCCGAGACCTACACCTATCACAAGCCGGTCGATCCCCGGCGCATGCTTGAGCGCATGATCGCCGCCCAACGGCAGGTGATCCACCCCCTTCTGCCCACCTGGATCGATCCGGAGGGCTTGCGTATCGTGGCCTCGATCGTGGAGAAGGAAACCGCCCTCGACAAGGAACGACCGCTGGTGGCGGCGGTGATCCGCAACCGCCTGGTCCGGCACATGCCGCTGCAGATGGATTCCACGGTCATCTACGGCCTGTGGCGCACGGACGGCTTCTTCTCCGGCAATTTGCACAAGGCGGACATGCAGCGGGACACGCCGTGGAACACCTACACCCGCCGCGGCCTGCCGCCGACACCGATCTGCAATCCCGGCGAGGCCAGCCTGATCGCGGCCGCGCATCCGGCGAACGTGGATTTCCTGTATTTCGTTGCCGACGGCAGCGGCGGCCATGTCTTTTCGGATTCGCTCAAGGCGCATGAGAAGAACGTGCGCCGCTGGATCCGGGTCGAGCGCCGGGCCGTGGACCCGCAGCCCCGGTGAGCCTGGACACGAACACGGCCGTCGTCGTGGTGCGCCTGCACGCAAGCAGGAACAACCGCTTTCAGGGAATCCTGGGCGGGGAGGAGGGTCTGGCGACGCTGCGTTGCATGCATTCGGAACGGGGGGAGCAGGAGTTGTGGACAAGCCGCGCCCAAGTCGCTGAACTGCGGCGGTGGCTTCAAAGCCTTCCGGCCGATCTGGGCGTGGAGATCGTGCGCGAATACGTCTACGAGGAGGCGAAGGAAAACGAATGTCCCTGATCACCTTCGAGGGCGTGGATGGCTGCGGGAAATCCACGCAACTCAAGGCCGCCGCGGCTTGGCTTCGGGATCGAGGCCTCGATGTCGTCGAAACCTTCGAACCGGGGGCGACGGCCCTCGGAGCCGGCATCCGGCGATTGTTGCTCGACGGCGGCCGTGCACCGACGCCTCGCGCCGAACTTTTCCTGTTTCTGGCGGACCGGGCCCAGCACGTGCAGGAGATCATCCGTCCGGCGCTTGAGCGCGAAGCCATCGTGCTGTGTGACCGCTACACCGATTCCACGCGTGCCTATCAGTTGGCGGCCCGGGGGCTGTCGGGTCCGGAACTCGAGCAAACCCTGTCCGTGGCCGAATGCGGCGTGCATCCCGACCTGACCCTGTGGCTGGATCTGCCCGTCGGGCAAGCGCTTGCGCGCATGCACCAACGCCGGACCTCCGGTGGTGCCAGCACCCGCATGGACCGCGAGAAATCCGCCTTCCACGAGGAGGTGGGTCGCGGCTTTGAACGCATCTGGCGGTGCGATCCCGAACGCGTGCAGCGCATCGACGCCCGCGGCAATGTGGAGCAGGTGCAGGCGCGCGTCCGAGCCGTTGTGGCCGCATTTCTGGGGCTTGCTTGATGAGCGTGTACGGCCATGATCAGGCCCGCGCCCGCTTCCTTTCCGCCCTCGGCCGGGGCCGCTTGCATCACGCCTGGTTGTTGCATGGACCGAGCGGGATCGGCAAGGCGCTGCTGGCCTTCGAGATGGCCAGGGACTACCTGTGCGAAAAGAATCACGGCGACGGCCAGGCCGCTCCCGCCTGCGGCGAGTGCCATGCCTGCAAGATGATGGCCGCCGGCAGCCATCCGGACTTCATGCGCGTGGAACGGGAATGGGACGAGAAGAAAAAAATGCAAAAGCGCGATGTCAGCATCGCCCAGGTGCGGGCGCTGCTGTCCTTCCTGGCCCTGAGCGGGGCCGAGAGTGAGCGGCGGGTGGTGCTCCTGGACGAGGCCGAACGCATGAACCTGCAGGCGGCCAACGCCCTGTTGAAGGGCCTGGAGGAACCGTCCCCCGGCAGCCTGTTGCTTTTGGTGAGCGAACGCCTCTCGGCCCTGCCGGCCACGGTGCGCTCGCGCTGCCTGCTTCTCGCCCTGCATCCGCTGCCGCAGGAGGTGTGCCGCCGGGCCCTGCTGCGGATGGGCATCGGCAAGGAGGTGCTGGATTTCGCCGCCCGGCTTGCGGACGGGCGGCCGGGAAGGGTGCGGGCGCTCGCGGATTCCGATCGGGCGGCGGCGCTTGCCGAGTGGGAGGCGCTCACCCGTGATCCAGGTGGGATGGACATCGGGGCGGTGAGCAAGTGGATCGACCGCCATGTGCGATCCGTTCCCCATGCGTTGATCGTCGAGGTTGTCCTGCAGCATCTTCGAACGCAGCTTTACGCCCGGGGCGATTTTCATGCGCGCGAAGCCTTGCTTGATGCGGCGTGGCGCCTGGCGGCCTGGCCGGCGGAGACGCAACGCCGTAGCCTGCGCCCGGCGCCGACCCTGCTGGCGCACATGCTGGCCTTGCACATGGCCCGGCGCGAATTTGCAGCGGAGGCTTCCGGAGCATGAAAACCTTTTACGTGACGACGCCGATCTACTACGTCAACGACACCCCACACCTTGGCCACATCTACACGACGATCGCCGCCGACGTGCTGGCCCGCTACCACCGCCTGTGCGGCGAGGATGTCTTTTTTCTCACCGGTGTCGATGAGCATGGCCAAAAGGTGCAACAGGCGGCGGCGGCGCAGGGGGTGACTCCGCTCGAGCTTGCGGACTCGGTCGTCGCCCGCTACCGCGATCTGTGGCCGCGCCTGCACATCTCCAACGACGATTTCATCCGCACCACCGAGGAACGCCATGCCAAGGCGGTGACGGCCATGTGGCGGCGTCTGCAAGCCGCCGGCGCCATCTACAAGGGCTTCTACGAGGACTGGTACTGCGTTCCATGCGAGAGCTACTGGACCGCCACGCAGTTGAAGGATGCCGGCACCTGGACGGACAAGACCTGTCCGGACTGCGGCCGCGCCGTGGAGCAGGTCAAGGAAGAATCCTATTTCTTCCGCCTGAGCGCCTACCAGGAACGGCTGCTTGCCTATCTGCGTGATCACCCGGATTTCATCGGCCCGGAGACGAGGCGCAACGAGGTCCTGCGTTTCGTCGAGGGGGGGTTGCGCGATCTCTCCATTTCGCGCACCACCTTCTCCTGGGGAATTCCGGTGCCGGAGGATCCCACGCATGTGATCTATGTGTGGATCGATGCCCTGACCAATTATCTGACGGCGGTGGGATTTCCAGATTCGGACATGCATTACTGGCCGGCCGACGTGCATCTGATCGGCAAGGACATTCTGCGCTTCCATGCCGTGTATTGGCCGTGCATGCTGATGGCGGCGGATCTCCCCCTGCCGCGGCGCATCTTCGCCCACGGCTGGTGGACGGTCGAGGGCGAGAAGATGAGCAAATCCAAGGGCAACGCCCTGCGCCCTGCGGAACTGCTGGCGCAATACGACGCCGATGTGATCCGCTACTTCCTGCTGTGCGAGGTGCCGTTCGGTCTGGACGGAGACTTCTCCTTCGCCGCCCTGAAACAGCGCTACAACACCGAACTCGCCAACGACATCGGCAACCTCCTGAACCGCAGCCTGGCCATGCTGCACAAGTACAGGGACGGGGTTTTGGGTGCGCCCGGACGGGAAGAGGAAGGGGACCGCGAACTGGTGGCCGGCGTCGAGTCCATGCAACGCACGATGGGGGAGGCGCTTGCGCGTCAGGCCTTTCACGAGGCCCTGGAGGCCGTCAACGAGTTGGTCCGGCACGGCAACCGTTACGTGGAGGAAAACGCCCCCTGGGTGCTGGCCAGGGAGGGCAACGACACCCGGCTTGATACCGTCCTCTACCATTTGCTGGAGTTGCTGCGCCTGGTGGCGGTGCAGCTCGCGGCGTTCATGCCCGGCAAGAGCGCAATCATGCTCGAACAGATTCTGAACGAACCGGTGACGGTGGCGGAGTTGTCCCTGCGGACGCACGGCGGCTGGGGCTTGCTCAAGCCCGGGCGCCGCTGCGCACGACCGAGCCCCGTTTTCCCGCGTATGGATTGATGGCCGCGGAAGAGCCGTTGATCGAGGCCCGTCGCCTGATGCTCCGCTACCCGAGCGGCAAAACGGCCCTCTCCGGCATCGATCTGCACATTCCCCGCGGCCGCTTCATCTACCTGGTGGGCGAAAGCGGGGCCGGCAAGTCCTCGTTGCTGCGCAGCCTCTACGGTGGGGTACGCCCGACCTCGGGCCGCCTGAGGGTGCAGGGTGTGGATGTGCGGCAGGCTCCGGAGGGCAGACTGCGTGATTTGCGGCGGCGCATCGGCGTCATCTTCCAGGATCACAAGCTGTTGTTTTCGCGCACGGTCTTCGAGAACGTAGCGCTGCCGTTGCACGTGCAGGGGTGGAAGCCGGATCGCCTGGTTGCACGGGCGCGCAAGGTGTTGGGCTTCGTCGGCCTGGAGGATCGCCTGTGGTCCTTTCCCGAAGCGCTTTCCGGTGGTGAGCAGCAGCGGGTGGCCATCGCCCGGGCCATGAGCAGCCAGCCGTCCCTGATCCTGGCCGACGAGCCGACGGGCAATCTGGACATCGATACAGCGCGACGCATCATGGATTACCTGCTGGCTCTCAATCGGGAGGGAACCACCGTCATCATGGCCACCCACGATCTGCAGTTGCTGGACAGCCATCCGGGAGATCTGTTGCGCTTGCATCGGGGCGCGCTGGTCGAATCGCTGTGCGCATCCACAAACCCGTGAAGAAATACGAGATCGAGCGCATGCGACCACGACTGCCCGGCGGCTTCTCCCTGCCGCCGTTCGGTCTGCATCAGTGGCTGGCGCTGGTAATCGTCAGCGTGGCCTTGTGGGTGCTGGGGTTGATGTGGCTGGCGCTGGACACCGGGGCGCAATGGACCGAGTCCTGGGGGCAGAATGTGCATTTCCACGTCTACCTGCGGCGCCAGGCGGGGGAGGGGTCGCTTGCCAAGTTGCGCGAGCACCTGCGGAAGCTTCCCGGCGTCGCTGCGGTGCGGGTGGTGCCCGAAGAGGAGACCGCGGCATGGTTGCGAAGCTGGCTTGCGGGCGTGGACGTGAACATCGAGGAGATGCTGCAGGCGCTGCCGAGGACGCTCGAGGTGACACCGGACGGCGGCAACGAGGAATTCCTCTTCACCGATCTCGGTGACGAAGCCCGGCGCCTCGGGGCCGAGGTCAATCCGGACGAGTTCCGCCTTGTCCGGGTCGGGCATTGGCTTCGCAAGCTGCGGCGGCTGATGATCTTTGCCACATTGATCGTGGCTCTCGCCTTGTCCGTCGTGGTTTCCAACACACTGCGCATGATTCTTCTGGCTCGCGCCGAAGAGGTGGTCTTGATGCGGCTTCTGGGGGCGCGGGAATGGTTCGTGCGCGCCCCCTTCCTGCTGGAAGGAGGACTGCTCGGCGCAGCAGCAGGCGTGCTGGCATGGATCCTGCTCTGGCCCGTGGCTTTGGACCTGTCCGACTGGTTTTCGCAGATGCATGTCGATTTGAGCATCCTCCCCATGCTTCCACTGCTTTTCCTCGGCGGCGGCGCCGTCGGCACTCTCGGCGCCCTGATCGCCACGATGCGCGATCGCGCCGGAGAGGTGCCCACAGTATTTTCCAATCCATAAATGAGCCTGAAAGTGGCGGCATGGTATGAGGAG
>CAZHOU010000032.1:0-13411 GCA_964534165.1 uncultured Zetaproteobacteria bacterium | reverse complement strand
GCTGGTTGCATGGGGTCGGCGCCGGCGCTAAGGTTCGCAGCTCGATACAAAGGAAAAGAAAAAAGGAAAGCTGGAGTCATGTCTCTGGATCTGGAACAGAAAAACGAAATCATCAACAAGTTCGCCACGCATGAGGGCGATACGGGTTCACCCGAGGTGCAGGTGGCCTTGCTGACAGCCCGTATCAACAGCTTGAGCGAACATTTTAAGACCCATCACAAGGATCATCATTCGCGCCGCGGCCTGCTGAAAATGGTGGGTGCGCGCCGCAATCTGTTGAATTATCTCAAAGCCAAGGATTTCAACCGCTACCGCGCCTTGATTGATAAGTTGGGTCTGCGTCGCTGACCCGGGTGAGGGCGCCCGCTTGAGAAACGGCGCAGGCCCTCTGTGTTGTTCTTTCTGTTTCCTTGTCCGACATGAGTCCGCGAAGGACAAAGCATGATGTTTGAAATAAAAAAGAGTTCGGCCAAGATTACCGGCTGGGAACTCAGCTTGGAAACCGGGCGTATTGCCCGTCAAGCGGGCGGCGCCGTGACCATTCGCTACGGAGACGTCGTGCTGTTGGTCACGGCCACGGCGTCCAAGCAACCGCTGCAGGGAGCGGACTTTCTTCCCCTGACCGTCCATTATCTGGAAAAAACCTATGCTGCCGGTCGTTTTCTCGGCGGCTTCCTGAAACGTGAGGGGCGACCGAGCGAAAAGGAGGTTTTGACCTCGCGCTTGATCGATCGTCCCCTGAGGCCGTTGTTTCCCAAAGGCTACTATTACGACACGCAGGTGATCGCCACCGTCGTTTCCGCCGACGAGGACAACAATCCGGATATCATCGCCATCAACGGCGCATCCGCAGCTCTGGCCATCTCCGGTATTCCGTTCAATGGTCCGATCGCCGCCGCGCGCGTGGGCCTGATCGACGGCGAGTTTGTACTCAATCCCACTTACGCCCAGATGGAGAATTCTGATCTCGATCTGGTAGTCGCCGGCACGCGTGATGCGGTGTTGATGGTGGAATCCGAAGCCAAGGAATTGTCCGAGGACACGATGCTCGATGCCGTTCTGTTCGGGCAGCAGGGATACCGGCCGGTGCTCGATGCCATCGAGGACCTCGTGCGCCAGGCGGGCAAGGAGCCGATGGCGGTGGAGATCGCCGGTAGCGAGGAAGTGGAGCAGGCGGTCAGTGAGGCCTTCGCCGGGGATGTGTGCGCCGCTTACGGCATTACGGACAAGCAGGAGCGGGCGCAGAGACTGGAAACCATCCGTACCGAGGCGCTCGAACGTCTGGCTGGAAGCGAGGAAAGTCCCGGTCCCTATGGCGCCAACGACGTGGTGCAGGCCTTGAAGGCGTTGGAGAAGCAGGTCGTGCGCCGGGCCATTATCGAAGGCAAGCCGCGCATCGACGGCCGTGCTACGAACGAGGTGCGTCCGATCGATTGCCGGGTGGGGATCCTTCCGCGCACGCACGGTTCGGCGCTGTTCACGCGCGGGGAGACCCAGGCCCTGGTGACGGTGACGTTGGGTACCGAGCAGGACATGCAGATCACGGAAAGTCTGGAGGGTGTAGGGCGGCAGCGCTTCATGCTGCACTACAATTTCCCCCCGTACTCGGTGGGGGAGACGCGCCGGATCGGTCCGCCGGGACGGCGGGAGATCGGCCACGGCCGTCTGGCGCGCCGGGCGCTCGAGGCTGTGATTCCGAGCGAGGAGGAATTCGGTTACGCCATCCGTGTCGTGTCCGAGATCACCGAATCCAACGGTTCGTCGTCGATGGCCACGGTGTGTGGCGCCTCACTGGCGCTCATGGATGCCGGCGTACCGGTCAAGAAACCGGTGGCCGGTGTGGCCATGGGCCTGATTCTCGAATCCGACGGGTATGCGGTCCTGACCGATATTCTGGGTGATGAGGATCATCTGGGCGATATGGATTTCAAGGTCGCCGGTACACCCGACGGCGTCACCACGTTTCAGCTCGACATCAAGATCGGCGGTCTCACACGCGAGATCATGCGTGAGGCCTTGGTGCAAGCCCGTGCCGGGCGCATGCACATCCTGGGCGAGATGGCCAAGTGCATCACCGCTCCGCGCCCGTCCATCGCCGAATACGCACCGCGGATGTTCACGATGAAGATCAAGGAGGACAAGATCCGTGAAGTGATTGGTCCGGGCGGCAAGGTGATCCGCGGCATCGTCGAGGAAACGGGTGCCAAGATCGACATCGAGGACGACGGCACCGTCAAGATCTTCGCCTCCAGTTCCGAGGCAGCCGAGGCCGCACGCAAAAAGATCGAGGACATCATGGCCGAGGTCGAGGTCGGCCGTGTCTACGAAGGCAGGGTGGTTAAGATCATGGATTTTGGCGCCTTCGTGCGCCTTGTCGGCAACACCGACGGCCTGGTCCATATCTCCCAGATCGCGCGCCATCGTGTGGAGAAGGTGAGCGACGAGCTCTCCGAGGGCCAGATCGTGCGCGTCAAGGTCCTGGATGTGGATCGCAACGGCCGTATCCGGCTGTCCATGAAGGCGCTGATGGACGAGGAAGTCGCCGAGGAAATTTGATCCGCTTGTGTTGCAGAGGGCGGCATTTCCGCCCTCTTTCCCGCCAGTGCGCATAAGCGCCTCGCTGATCCGGGAGACGCAAATCCCGCAGGGTCCTCTTCTGCTCACCCATTTCATGCCCGCATCCCAGAGCGTGGCCATCGGGATCTTCTTTGATGTTGGCAGCCGCGACGAGGACGAATCGCAGGCGGGCATGGCCCATGCCCTGGAGCACATGCTCTTCAAGGGCACGAAGAAATACGATGTTCGGGTCCTGGGCGAGATGCTCGATATGCTGGGCGGTACGGCGAATGCCTTCACGGCCCGCGAGCGCACCTGTTTCCACATGCGGGTATTGGCGGAAGATTGGAAACGGGCCTTGTCCATCCTGTGCGAGATGGTGCGATCCCCCGCGCTGCCGGTACAGGAATGGGAGCGGGAACGACAGGTCATCTATTCCGAGATGGCCATGGTGGAGGATTCCCCCGAAGATTGGGTCTTCGATCGCCATTTCGCGGCCTTGTTTCCGGGCCACCCTCTCGGCCGGCCGGTATTGGGGAACCGGGAGGCACTGGCGGCGATAGATGTGGAATCCCTGTCCGCATTTTTGAACCACCATTACCGTCCGCCGCGCATGTTGGTGGCGCTAGCCGGAGGTGTGCGACATGAGGATGCTGTTCGCTACCTGGCGGGGTTGGCGTGGCCACAGGCGCGGGCGCCGCGGCGGCGGGGGGCGAGGATGGGGAGGGGCGCACAGTTGCTCGAGCGTGATGACGAGCAGGCACATTTCTGTTGTTCCTTTCCCGGTATCAACGCTGCAGCGGGTGACCGACCCACGGCATGGTTGGCCAATCAGCTTCTGGGTGGGTGCATGAGTTCGTGCCTGTTCCGTGAGGTACGGGAGAAGCGCGGCTTGGCCTACCATATCGGTTCACAGCTCAACAGTCTGAGCGATATCGGGATCTGGACCTTGAGCGGCGGTGCGGAGCATGCACGGCTCGGCGAATGCATCCGCGTGATCAAGGAAGTGCTAGCCGGCTTCACCGCCACCATCGACCATGCCGATCTGGATCGTGCCAAGCGGCAATTGGAGATTGTGCTGCGCATGGGGATGGATTCCTGCGAGGCCAATATGCTGCATCTCGGCGGCCGTTTCGACGAGTCGGAGATCCGGCCGCAGAGCGATTGGGTGGAGGCAGTGCGGCACGTGGGTCTTGCGGAGGTCAGGCATTGGGTGGGGGAGCATTTCGCTGCCGGTAGCTTGTGGACCGTAAGCGGAACCGAGGCGGCGCTTCGCTCCCTGCCGTCGCTCGGCCCAGAAATTGCGGCATGAAGTTGTAGCCGGCCGCGGCCCGGATGCTGTCCGGCGGCGCGGATTCTGGCAGGCACGGGGTTTGCAGCCTTGCAGATGCATGGTTACAGTGCGGGGCTGATGAGTGTCCTGACATGAGGTGGTTGGAATCCATCAAGGAAGATGTCGCCAGCGCCTTTGATCGCGATCCGGCCGCGCGTACCACGCTGGAGGTCATCATCGCCTATCCGGGTCTGCATGCGATCTGGATGTATCGTATCGCCCACCGCCTGTGGAGCCATCGCCTCTACCTGCTGGGACGGCTCTTGTCCCACATCACCCGCTGGTTGACCGGGATCGAAATCCACCCTGGAGCGCGCATCGGACGCCGCTTCTTTATCGATCATGGCATGGGGGTGGTGATCGGTGAGACCACGGAAATCGGCGATGACGTGACCCTTTATCACGGTGTGACCCTGGGCGGAACCACGTGGGAGAAGAAAAAAAGGCATCCCACCCTCAAGGACGGCGTGATCGTCGGCGCTGGCGCCAAGGTGTTGGGCGCCATCACGATCGGCGAGCACAGCCGCATCGGCGCCAATTCGGTGGTGCTCTCCGATGTGCCGCCGCATTCCACCGTGGTCGGTATTCCGGGCATGGTGGTCGGTGCGACCGAGACCGTCATCGAGGGTGGCAAGATCAATCTGGATCATCATCTGATGCCGAACCCGGTGGCCGAGGCGATTCGGCACGTGCTGAAATTGATCGACGATGTCAATGCCCGCATCGATGAGATCCATCCCCGGGCCGCAAAGAAGCCCGGCCGCATGCAGGAGGTGGAAAAGGAGATCGAGAAGGAGCACAAGGAATTGGATCGTTTCCTGGGCGGAGGGATCTGATCGGTCCCGGCGTTTTATATAGTTGACTAAAATAGTCTTGTATCTAGGATACTCCTATGCGTAGTGCGGAGATCGTGATTTGCGTATCGTCCGCGGCCGCGAAAGGAGGAACACATGCGTTTGACAAGCAAGGGCCGCTACGCCGTGTCCGCCCTGGTCGATCTGCACAAGCATCAGCGCGGGGGGCCGGTGAATCTGGCGGCGATTTCAGAGCGACAATGCATTTCGCTCTCCTATCTCGAGCAGTTGTTTCGCCGTCTGCGTGAAAACGGTCTGGTCAAAAGCGTCCGCGGCCCCGGAGGCGGTTATCTGTTGAACCGCGTGCCGGCGGAGATTTCCGTCGCCGAAATCATGCGCGCCGTGGATGATGAGGAACGCGCCGGTCGTTGCGTCAACGCCTTGCGCGGTTGCCATCGCGGGCATCGCTGCGATACGCATGATCTGTGGGAGGCGCTGGGCAAGCACATCGCCCGCTTCCTCGATGTCGTCACGATCGAAGACGTGTGCAGCAGGCGGGTGAGCCTGGATGCCGTGGAACTGGCGCCAGCCGAACATTATCTGCGGGAAGAGACGGCAGAGGAGGCCGGAACGGAGAGGCATGCCGGAACCACGACGATATCTTGATTACAACGCCACTTGCTTGCCGCAGGAGGCGGCGATGAAGGCGATGGCGGAGGTGGCGCGCAAGGCCCCCGGCAATCCTTCCAGTCTGCATTGGGCCGGTCGTGAGGCCCGGCGTGTCCTCGATGATGCGCGCGACAAGTTGGCCGCCTACATCGGGGCCGAAAGCGGATCGATCGTGTTCACCTCCGGTGGTACGGAATCCAACAGTCTGGCCATCCAGGGCTGGTGCGCGGGAAAAGAGCCGGGGCGGATCGTCGCCTCCGCCATTGAGCACGCTTCCATCCTGCGGCCGCTCGACAGATTGCAGGAAGCTGGATGGGAACTCGTACACCTTCGCCCGGACGCGGACGGTGTTGTGTGTGCCGGGGATGTGGCAGCGGCCATCGATGCGCGCACGCGACTGGTGGTGCTGATGGCCGCCAATAACGAGACCGGGGCCTTGCAACCCGTGGCTGAGGTTGGAGCCATCTGCCGCGAACACGGCGTACCCCTGCTTGTGGACGCCGTACAGGCCCTGGACAAGGTGAGGGTGGATGTACGGGTATGGCAGGCGGATTTCGTTTCCTTCTCCGCCCACAAGATCGGCGGGCCGCGCGGGGTTGGCGCGTTGATGGTTCGGCGGGGGTTGCAGCTCAGGGAGCTGGCGCCGGGCGGCGGACAGGAACGTCGGCGCCGTTCCGGCACTGAGAACGTACCCGGGATCGCCGGCTTCGCCACCGCCCTCGGCGGCATCGACTTCGCCTCCCTGCGGCCGTTGCGCGATGCCTTCGAACAGGAACTCCTTGATCACATGCCCGATGTGAAGATCTTTGCCGCCGCAGCCGCGCGCACACCGAACGCCAGTATGTTCCACGTACCCGGTGTGGACGGCGAGACGCTGCTCATGCAACTGGACCTGGCGGGTTTCGCGGTAGCTTCGGGTTCGGCCTGTTCGTCCGGTAAACGCGATCCATCGCATGTGCTTCTGGCCATGGGCGCCTCCCGTGAGGAGGCGCGGGCCAGCATCCGGGTCAGTTTCGGTCCGGCCAACACCCGGGAGGATGCCCACGCCCTGGTGGACGAGTTGGTCCGCATCCGCGAGCGCCTGCGGCGCATGGCTGGGATGGTGAATCGCGCATGAGAGCGGTGGCGGGCGGGAAGATCCGGATTCGGCTCACACCGACGGCGGAGGAGCGCATGCGTGCGCTTGTGGCGGCTTCGGATCATGCCGGCCTGCGCCTGGCGGTTCGGCCCGCGGGATGCTCCGGGCTGGAATACGTCCTCGATTATGCCGACACGCCGCAGGCGGGCGATCTCGAGATGGTGTTCGAAGGTTTTGTGCTGTACGTGGATGGAGAATCCTATGATCGTGCTCTGTACGGGCTGACCGTCGATTTTCACCGCGATCCGCTGTCCTCGGGGTTTGTGTACATCAATCCGAACAAGAAAGGGGAGTGCGGCTGCGGCGCCTCCTTCAGTGTCTGATTTTCAGGGATCAGGTGTGGGGGTGCCGGTCCTCCTACCCGGAATTTCACGAATTACCAATCCCCGCCTTTCAGTTCTCGGTCCTCAATCCTCGGCCCTGGTAAGAGCATCCCGCCATCGAATTGGCCCGCATCTCCCGATTGTTATGCAAAAGATTTCGATACAGATTTAGTGGCGGGGCCGGCTGTGAATGGATAGGCTGGCGTCCGGGAGGAGTCGATGAGTTTCGTATTGTTGTCCATCTCCGGCCACGATCGCCCCGGCATCGTGCGTGACGTGGCCGAGGCCTTGCTCGAGGTCCATGCCAACATCGAGGATTCGTCGATGACGGCGCTGCGCGGGCGCTTTGTCATGATGTTGATCGTATCCTTGCCGGAGCATGTCGAGCTGGGCGGATTGAAGGCGGTGTTGGCGGCACTGGAGCAGCGTACGAGTCTGGTCGTGCAATCACAGCCGCTCACGCCCGAGGAGGCGCGGCATGAGCCGCCCGAGCCCGATCATGTGGTGACGGTGAGCGGGGCGGATCAGCCCGGCATCGTTTTTGAGGTAGCCGCCTGTCTGGCCGATCTCGACGTTTCCATCGTCGATTTGTCCACACGCCTCGGTGAGCATGGCGTCGCCCCAAAGTATATGATGGCCTTAGAGGTAGCAGCCGGCGAGCGTGCGGGTGAGATGCGCGAGCGTCTGCGCGCGGTATCCGATCACCTGCAGGTGGACGTGGAGGTGCACCCGATCGAGCGAGAGATCCTCTGATTGCCGCGGCCGATTCTCACGCTGCCCGATACCCGCCTACGGCGACCGTCGGTACCGATTCAGACCTTTGATCGCTCACTGCGGGCATTGCTGGCCGAACTCGAAGCGGCTATGAGGGCAGGTCCGGGTGGGGTCGGCGTTGCGGCGCCGCAGCTCGGGGAAAACGTGCGTGCGATCGTCGTGGACTGCCGCCGTGCCCGGCATCCCTGCCACAATCACGGTTTCCTGCACATGGTCAACCCCAGCTTCTCGGTCTGCGACGACACGCACGTGCTCGGACGGGAGGGGTGTTTGTCAGTGCCGGACTGGACCGGGCTTGTGCCGCGCTTCAGGTGTGTGCGCGTGCGTTTTCAGGATGGAGAGGGGATCGTGCACGAACTGGGGAGCAGCGGTTTCGAAGCACGAGTGATCCAGCATGAGGTCGATCACCTGGACGGTATTCTGTTCATCGACCGCGTGGTGTCCACGCACGATCTGGTGCGGCGGATGGGTTGATCCGTATTTCAAGAAAGGCATGCACTTGCCGTGGGGCGGCAGCAGCGGTCTCCGGGGTGTGATCCGTTCTTGGCATCAAGGCGTGCGCCCATAGGATGCACCCATGTCCAGCGCACCATCCGATCGCTTGATCCTCCTGTGGGGCGGGCCCGCCCTTTCCGATTTTCGTCTCCGCAAGCTGCTTGCATCCATGCGCGCGTACGGGATAACGGTGAAGGGCGCCTCGGCGCGCTTCCTCTACGCCGCCCAGGTGGCGCCGGAATGGTCGGAGTCTGAGACCGCACATCTAGCCGGGATCCTGGGTGCGGCTGAGGAGGCGACGGCGGATGATGTACGCGCATGCCTTCTGGTCTCTCCGCGCATCGGCACCATCAGTCCCTGGTCGTCCAAGGCGACGGAGATTGCGCGTCTGTGCGGCCTTGAGCGCCTTATCCGCCTAGAGCGGCTGACGGCCTATAATTTTGACACTCCGGTCGCTGCCGGGTGCGAGGCCGCGGGATTGGTCCATGACCGCATGACCGAATCCGTGCTCGCCGGCCCTGAGGAGGTGGCCCTGCTCTTTGCCCAACATGAGCCGGCGCCCCTGCGCATCATCGACGTGCTGGATGGCGGCAGGGTGGCGCTGGAGGCGGCGAACCGTGACATGGGCCTGGCGCTCTCGGCAGTGGAGATCGATTATCTGCTGGCGCATTACCGGGAGCTGGGCCGCAATCCGACGGATGCCGAGCTGATGATGTTCGCGCAGGCCAATTCCGAGCACTGCCGCCACAAGATTTTCAACGCTGAATGGATGATCGATGGTGAGAGGAAAGAACACACCCTCTTCGCCATGATCTGTCGCACGCACAAGCGTCACCCGAAAGGCACCCTTTCGGCCTACAGGGACAACGCTGCCATCATCGAGGGATGCGCAGCGCGGCGCTTTTTTCCCGGTCCCGGCGGCGAATACGCCGCGCACGATGCCACGACACATATCCTGATGAAGGTGGAGACACACAATCATCCGACGGCGATCTCACCGTTTCCGGGCGCCGCCACCGGCGTCGGAGGCGAGATCCGCGACGAGGGCGCCACCGGCGTCGGCGGCAAGCCCAAGGCCGGCTTGTGTGGGTTCACCGTCTCCAATCTTCGCATTCCCGGTTTCGAGCAGCCGTGGGAGAAGGATTACGGCCGCCCCGATCGTATCACCCCGGCCCTGGAGATCATGATCGAAGGACCGATCGGTGCTGCCGCCTTCAACAACGAATTCGGACGTCCGAACATCTGCGGCTATTTCCGCACCTTCGAACAGCGAGTGGGAGATTGCCTGTACGGCTATCACAAGCCGATCATGATTGCCGGCGGCATCGGCAACATCGATCCCCGACACATGTACAAACGGCAGGTGCCGGCGGGGGCGCTGATCGTGCAATTGGGCGGTCCGGCGCTGCCCATCGGCTTGGGCGGCGGTGCCGCCTCCAGCATGGACGCCGGGGCCAATGTCGAGGCCCTGGATTTCGATTCGGTGCAGCGCGGCAATCCGGAGATGGAGCGACGCTGCCAGGAAGTGCTGGATCACTGCTGGCAGATGGGGGAGGACAATCCCATCCTGTTCATCCACGATGTCGGCGCCGGCGGCCTCTCCAACGCCGTGCCGGAGCTGCTCAATGACGCCGGTCGCGGCGGCTGGATCGATCTGCGCGCCGTGGACAACATGGCTCCGGGCATGAGCCCGATGCAGATCTGGTGCAACGAGGCGCAGGAGCGCTACGTGCTGGCCATCACCAAGGAGTCTCTGCCCGTCTTCCACCGTATTTGCGAGCGTGAGCGCTGTCCCTTTGCACTGCTCGGCGAGACCACGGACGACGCTCGCCTGGTTGTCCATGATCCCCACTTTCGCAACCGCCCGGTGGATTTACCGCTGGAGATGTTGTTCGGCCGCCCGCCGCGCATGCAGCGCGTGGCCGCGCATCGGCCTGCCGAGCGCATCCCCTTCACACCACATACTCTCGATCTGGAAGAAGCCGCCCTGCGCGTGTTGAGGCTGCCGGCCGTGGCCGGCAAGGAGTTTCTGATCACCATCGCGGATCGTTCGGTCACGGGGCTGGTCACCCGCGATCCGATGGTCGGGCCGTGGCAGGTGCCGGTGGCCGATTGCGCCGTCACGGCGATGGACTACCTCGGCTATCGCGGGGAGGCCATGGCCATGGGTGAGCGCCCGCCGGTGGCGGTGCTCGATGCCGCCGCCGCCGCCCGCCTGGCTGTGGGCGAGGCGATCACCAATCTGGCCGCTGCCGATGTGGAACGGCTCTCCGACATCAAGCTGTCGGCCAACTGGATGGCGGCCTGCGGCCATGCCGGTGAAGACGCGAGGTTGTACGACGCCGTCGAGGCCGTGGCACTCAAGCTGTGCCCGGCCTTGGGGATCTCCATCCCCGTCGGCAAGGATTCCCTGTCGATGAAGACCGTGTGGCAGGAGGGCGGAGAGCAGCGCACGATGATCGCGCCGGTGTCGTTGAACATCACTGCCTTCGCGAGGGTTACCGACATCCGTCGCACGCTGACACCGGAGTTACGCATGGATGCAGGCGACACGGACCTGCTGCTGCTCGATCTGGGCGCCGGCTACCATCGACTGGGAGGTTCGGCCCTGGCGCAGGTGTACGGGGCCACCGGGGGGGTGGTGCCGGATGTGGACGACCCGGATCTACTCACCGCTTTTTTCACCGCCGTCCGCGACCTGGCCCGCTCCGATCTGCTGCTCGCCTACCACGACCGCTCCGACGGCGGCCTGTTCGCCACTCTGTGCGAGATGGCCTTCGCCGCCCGCACCGGCATAACGATCCATCTCGACACCATGGGTGCGGACACGCCCGGTATCCTGTTCGCCGAGGAATTGGGTGCCGTCGTCCAGATCCGCCGCCGCGAGCGCGAGAAGGTGCTCTCCCGCCTCGCCGATCACGGGCTTACGCATGTGACGCACGTGATCGGACATCCGCGTCCAGACGGTATCGTCTACATGCACGACGCCGCAGGTGTCGTCATCGATCGCCCGGTGTTGGAATTGCAGCAGGTGTGGAGCGAGACCAGTTTCCGCCTTTCGTCCCTGCGCGACAATCCCGATTGCGCCCGTGAGGCCTTTGCGGCGATCACCCGCGGCGACGACCGCGGCCTGTTCGCAGAACTTTCGTTCGATCCGCGGGAGGATGTGGCCGCTCCCTTCATCGCCACGGGCGAACGTCCGCGGCTGGCGCTGCTGCGCGAACAGGGGGTGAACGGCCAGGTCGAGATGGCTGCAGCCTTCGATCGTGCCGGCTTCGCCTGCGCGGACGTGCACATGAGCGACATCATCGCCGGTCGTCTCACGCTGGCGGATTTCCGGGGCTTGGCCGCCTGCGGCGGTTTCTCCTTCGGCGACGTGCTGGGCGCCGGCCGCGGCTGGGCCGCGGCCGTCTTGCACAATGCCCGCGCCCGGCGGGAATTCGAGGCCTTCTTCCGGCGCCCGGACACCTTCGCTCTGGGCGTGTGCAACGGCTGTCAGATGCTGGCGCATCTGCGCGATTTGATTCCAGGAGCGGAAAATTGGCCGCGCTTTGCGCGCAACTCGAGCGAGCAATTCGAATCACGGCTGGTGATGGTGGAGGTTCTGGATTCGCCTTCCATCTTCATGAGCGGCATGCAGGGATCGAAGCTTCCGTTGGTAGTCGCCCACGGCGAGGGCCGGGCTGCCTTCGACTCCGACGAACAGCGCTGCCTTTCCTTCTCCTGCCTGCGCTATCTCGGGCCGGACGGCGCGGCGGCTACGACCTATCCCCACAATCCGAACGGTTCCCCCGGCGGCCTCACCGGTTTCACCACGGTTGACGGCCGGGTCACGATCATGATGCCGCATCCGGAGCGGATGTTCCGCAGCGTGCAGTATTCCTGGTATCCCGACGATTGGGGCGAGGACGGGCCGTGGCTGCGGATGTTCCGTAACGCCCGCAAATGGGTGGGCTGACCCTGACCTGTTGCCCGGTGGCGTAGGAGTCCTGCTTCTGCTACCTTCACGCGCCGTTGTGAGCGATCATCAGACGCGTTTCGTATTCATCACCGGGGGTGTGGTTTCCTCGCTCGGCAAGGGGATCGCCGCCGCCTCGCTCGCAGCCCTGTTCGAGGCGCGGGGATTTACGATCGCCATGCAGAAGCTCGATCCCTATATCAACGTCGATCCAGGCACGATGAGTCCGTACCAGCACGGCGAGGTCTTCGTCACCGACGACGGTGCCGAAACCGACCTCGACCTCGGGCATTACGAGCGCTTCACACACGCGACGATGAGCAAGCGCTCGAATTTCACCACCGGCCGCATCTACGAATCCGTCATCCGCCGCGAGCGGCGCGGCGATTATCTCGGTGCCACGGTGCAGGTGATTCCGCACATCACCGACGCCATCAAGGACGCCATCCTGTCCTTACAGGAGGAGGATCCGGATATCGCTCTCATCGAGATCGGAGGTACGGTTGGCGATATCGAGTCACAGCCCTTTCTCGAGGCGATCCGCCAGCTCCGCTTCGATCTCGGGCGGAAGCGAACAGCCTATGTCCATCTAACGCTGGTACCCTACATCGCCTCCGCCGGCGAGACCAAGACCAAGCCGACCCAACATTCGGTGCAGAAGCTGCGCGAGATCGGCATCCAGCCGGACGTGCTCTTGTGCCGCAGCGATCACCCGATCCCCGAAAGCCAGAAGGATAAGATCGCGCTGTTTTGCAACGTGCCGCAGCATGCCGTCATCGACGCCCCGGACGTGGACACGATCTACGCCGTGCCGCTATCTTTGCGCCGCGGCGGCTTGGGATCGGTGGTGCTCGCACACTTCGGCCTGCCCGATTCCGAGCCGGATCTTTCGATTTGGCAGGATATCTGTCGCCGCGCCCGGGCGGCGAAGAGTTGCGTGCGCATTGCCATGGTGGGCAAGTACGTGGAACTTGCGGATGCCTACAAGTCCGTGAACGAGGCCCTGTTCCACGGCGGCATGGCAGCCGGTGTGCGCGTCGAGATCGACTACGTCGATGCCGAATCGCTGGAGAGGGAAGGCACCGCCGCCCTGGTTGGCGTGCATGGGATCCTGGTGCCCGGAGGCTTTGGTCCGCGTGGCACCGACGGCAAGATCCAGGCCATTCGCTTCGCGCGCGAGCACCGCATCCCCTATCTGGGGATCTGTCTCGGCATGCAGTTGGCGGTGGTGGAATTCGCCCGTCATGTGGCCGGCATCGAGGACGCCACCAGCAGCGAGTTCGACGAGCGCGCCGAACACGCGGTGATCGGACTGTTGACCGAGTGGGAACAGGACGGCCAGCTCGTTCATCGCAGCGCCCACGGCGATTT
>CAZHOU010000031.1:0-13654 GCA_964534165.1 uncultured Zetaproteobacteria bacterium | reverse complement strand
AAGGGGGGGAATTCCACCATGTCGTAGCCGATGCAGAGGATGACATCCGCGCAGTCGAAACCGCAAGAAATGAAATCGCGGGCCTGCAAGCCCACGGTCCCCAGGGAAAGAGGGTGGGAAAAGGGGATGGCGCCCTTGGCCATGAAGGTGGTCGCCGCCGGAATGCGCAGTCGTTCGGCAAAAGCAATGAGTTGGTCACAGGCGTGGGTTCGAATGACGCCGTTCCCGGCCATGATCAGCGGACGTTTGGCGGCTTCCAGAATCTCGATCGCACGAAGGATTCTGGACTGTGCCGGCAAGGGCAGCCTCGGCCGCGCCGGCCGCAGGGGCTCGAGTTCGCCCGCATCCATGGCCGCGATGTTCTCGGGCAATTCGATGAAGCAGGCGCCCGGTTTTTCCATCTCGGCCACCTTGAAGGCCTTGCTGATCACCTCGGGAATGATCGCTGGAGCCCTCACCTGCGCGCTGTACTTGCTGACCGTCGAGAACAGGCGCGCCAGATCCAGCACCTGATGGCTCTCCTTGTGCATGCGGGTGGTCGCCGCCTGGCCGGCGATGGCGACCACAGGGGCATGATCCATGTTGGCATCGGCGACACCGGTGACCAGATTCGTGGCCCCGGGGCCCAGAGTGGCCAGACAGACACCGGCCTGATCATTCAGGCGCCCATGGACATCGGCCATGAACGCCGCTCCCTGCTCGTGGCGGGTGGTGATAAAGCGGATGGAGCTTTCCAGCAAGGCATCCATGACATCCAGGTTCTCCTCTCCGGGAATGCCGAAGATGGTCGCAACACCTTCTCTTTCCAGACAGCGGACGAAGAGTTCGGCTGCTTTCATCCTTCGTCCCGCAAGGCACCGCCGCAACTGGAGCCCTGGCCGGCGGTGCAGCCGTAACAGTGATCCAACACGGCGATGGGATGTCCCGTCAGATCCATTCCGATCAGTTCGGAAAGGTGGCGCGGTCGACTGTTTACAGCCAGCGGCAGATCCAGCATCTGGTTGAAATCGCAGTCGTAGACCCGGCCGCGCCAATCGACGCTGATCGTCGTTCGGCACATGACTTCCTCGAGGTTCGCCGGCCGAAAGGCACCTTTCAGCAGGCGCATGTAGCTCGCAAACTCCCCCTTGGAGACGAGCATGCTGCCGAAACGCCGGATGGGCATGTTGGTGATCGTGAACAGACGATTGAACACAATGCCGAAGCGCTGGTTCAGCTCCTTTTTGTAGGCCGCTTCCAACTCCCCCTGAGGCGGCGGCAGAAAGGCCCCCCCGGGGTTGTAAACCAGGTTCAGGACAAGCTTCCCGTCCTCTTTGCCGTAGCCGAGCGCGTTCAAACGCCTGAGTGCGGTGATGCTTTTGGCGAAAACCCCCTTGCCACGCTGGGCATCGACATTCTCCTCCTGGTAGCAAGGCATGGAGGCCACGATTTCCACCACGTGGGATGCGAGAAACTCCGCCAAATCCTCGAATCCATCCTCTTCCAGGATGGTCAGGTTGCAACGATCCATCACCCTTACGCCCATACGACGCGCCTCCACGACCAGGGTGCGAAAATGCGGGTTCATCTCCGGGGCGCCGCCGGTGAGATCGAGTGTCTTGACGGCGGATACCTCCAGAAAGTCCAGGACCATACGGATCGTGTCGGAATCCATGATCTCCTTGCGCCGCGGACCGGCGTTCACATGGCAGTGGATGCATGTCTGGTTGCAAAGATACCCAAGATTCACTTGCAGAATCTCCAGCGCTCGGCGCCGGATGCGCGGGAAATCCGTTTGCTGCAAGAAAGGTCGTGTGGCATGCATTCGAGGGTTTACACTCCGAAGAAGTTCAGCGTTGTTCCATGCTCATCCTGCGCGTAGTCGCAGCAGGGGGCAACTTCTTACTTGCGCCCGCGCCCCACCAACCCTTACTATCCCGCCTATTGCACGAAGGCGAGTGAGGGTTGCCGTTGCCCGAAGTCCTCATACAACGGGGTGATCCCGAATCCAGGAGGCTGCATGCATGACCGCGGATGAAGTGGTACAGGCCGTACGCGAAGGGCGGGACCTCTCGGGATACGACCTCTCCGGACTCGATCTCTCCGGCAGAGACCTGCGAAAAGCCCGGTTTGCCGGCACCGACTTGAGCGGTTGCAATCTGCGCGGCGCCGATCTGCGCGGCGCCGATCTACGCGAGGCCAACCTCTTTGAGGCCGACCTGCGAGGTGCCAAGCTTGCCGGTGCCACTCTCGCCGGCGCCAATCGTACGGGGACCCGATTCAACAAATGGGGGCTGAAAGGTGCCTACCTCACCGGCCCTCCGGCCTATGTCGAGGATTGAGCCTCTGCATGGCGCAAATCCACAACCTGCCCGGCGCCTTCCCTCTTCATGAGGATCGGGATTTCCTGAGCGAACGCGAATGGGTCATCCTCAAGCTCTTGTGCCGCACGACAAGCAGCCTTGCCACCGCGGAAGCGAATGAGCTATCACGCGCCAGCGGCGGACAGCTGACGCCGGAACGCTGCCGGCAGTTGATCAACATCGCGCGTATCGCCTCCCTGCCCGGCTTGGGCACCTGGATCGCGCGTCTGATGAGCGAAGCGCATCTGGATGCGGAGTCGGTGCGGCGATTACCGGCCGAGGTCATTGCCCGCCGCATCAATACCCATGCCGGTTACCCCGTTTGCAATGCGGCCACGATGCGCGCGCTCGCAAGGCTGCAATCCATGTGGGCGGCGGACACGGAGGCGGACGGCTCATGACGGACAAGTACCTCGTCACCGGCGGTGCCGGCTTTGTCGGCGCCAATATCGCCGCAGCGCTCAGCAAACGACCTGAAACCGACGTGGTTGTCGTGGACGATTTCAGTTTCGGGAGCTGGGAGAACCTCGTTCACGTGGATTGCGAGGTGCGTGCCCAAAGCATCGATGATCCCGAATTGCTGCGCGAGATCCGCAGCGGCAGCTTTGCGGCTATCTTTCACCAAGGTGCCATCTCCGATACCACGTGCACGGACCAGCGCCGCATGCTGGAGATCAACACCAACGCCTTTGCCGCCATGCTCACCGCCAGTAGCGAGGGAGGAACAAAGCTCATCTACGCCTCCTCGGCCGCCACCTACGGCCATGCTCCGGCACCGAACCGCGTCGGAGGTGTGGAGGAGCCGGCCAACGTCTACGGATTTTCCAAACTGTGCATGGATCGCTTGGCCCGCCGCTGGTTCGACCGCCATTCGGCGATTGTGATCGGCCTGCGCTATTTCAACGTCTACGGGCCCGGCGAGGCCCACAAGGGAAAGACGGCCTCGATGATCCTGCAACTGTACAATCAGATCAAGGCGGGCAAGCGACCGCGATTGTTCAAGTATGGGGAACAGAAGCGTGATTTTGTGTACATCCGCGATGTCGTCGCGGCCAACCTGGCGGCCCTCTCCGCCCCTCGCTCCGGCCTGTGCAATGTCGGCACCGGGGTCTCCCGCAGCTTCAATGACATCATCCGCAACCTGGAATCGCTCTTGAATGAAAAACTGGATGTCGACTACTTCGACAACCCCTACGATTTTTACCAGGAACATACCGAGGCCGACATCGCCGACACTTGCGAGCTGCTCTCCTGGAAACCGGAATGGCCGTTGGAGAAAGGCATGGCCGAATACATCGACTTGTTGGAGCGCGGCTGGCAGGAACCGCTGGAGGCGGGGGCATGAAACACGGACGGCTCATGCTGTTGCTCCCTCTCATATTGCTCGGTGGTTGCCTGCAGCATGTGATCCACCAGGGCAATGTGCTCAAGCCCGGACTCGTGTTCTCCATCCAGCCCGGCGACACCCGTTTCCATGTCGAATCGGTGTTGGGAAGTCCCATGCTCAAGGATGATCTGCATCCCGACCGGGCCATCTACGTCGAAGAATACTTCAATCCCGACAGCGGCAAGAAATTCACGCGCCGGGTGGAAATCACCTACGACGAAGCCGGCCGTGTCAAAGGGATCAAGCGCTACGGCTTTCCCCGGCGGTGAAGAAGCGTTCATGGCCAACGTGAATGCGATCGAAGCCCCCGCCTGGGAACATTTCCATCATGGCGCCGATATCGGTATCCGCGGCTACGGTCGCAGCGTGGAGGAGGCCTTCGAGCAGGCGGCGCTGGCGCTGACGGCCGTGATCGTCGATCCCACGACGGTCCATCCACGCAGGCGCATTCCCCTCTCCGCCCAGGCCCCGGACCTGGAGATGCTGTTCGTGGATTGGCTGAATGCCATCATCTACGCCATGGCCACCCGGCGCATGCTGTTCCATCGCTTCCAGGTGGATATCGCGCAGGATCGGCTTCGGGGATGGGCCTGGGGCGAAACCGTGGACCGCAACCGCCATCGTCCGGCCGTGGAGATCAAAGGCGCCACCTACACCGAACTCAAGGTCACCGGCGATGAAACGGGGTGGTGTGCGCAATGCGTCGTGGATGTCTGATTCAGGGGTCAGGGGTCAGGGATCAGGGGTCAGAAAACAAAAAAACATCTCACGCCTCACATCTTGCGTCTTACGTCTCACAACTCAGGCCTTCAGTCCTTCCCAGGGATCAGGGTTCAGGGTTCAGGGAACAGATAACAGAAAATTCACCAATCACCAATCACCGATTTTTCGTCATCAGTCCTGTGTTTTTGGGTCTCACGTTCTTATCCCCGTCTCCCGTCTCCCATCTCACGTCTCACCTTCCTTTCCTCTCGGCCCTCAGCCCTAACCAGGGATCAGAGTTCAGGGTTCAGGGATCAGGACTTCCAATCACCAATCACCAATCACAATTCACCGAATCGTTCTATACTAGCGGTGGAGGTCGGTAGGTATGGATTTGTCGCGGTTAAAAAAGCGCTCACCCTACGAATGGATCATCGAAGCGCATGGCGCCATGCGCGTTCCCGGCATTCTATTCGCCAGTGAAGAGTTGCTGCGAGAAATGGACGACAAGGTCTTCGAGCAGGTGGTTCATGTTGCCTCCCTGCCGGGAATCGTCTGCGCATCCTTTGCCATGCCGGATGCCCACTGGGGCTACGGTTTTCCGATCGGCGGCGTCGCCGCCTTCGATCCGGAGGCGGGAGGGGTCGTCTCCGCCGGGGGAGTGGGCTTCGATATATCCTGTGGTGTACGCACGTTGACCACCGGCCTGCGCCTTGTCGACATCGAAGCCGTGAAACGGCCATTGGCCGATTTGCTCTTTCATACCATTCCGGCCGGGGTGGGCAGCACGGGGCATGTGCGGCTGGACAGGAATTCCATGGATGCAATGCTTGCCGGCGGGGCGCGTTGGGCCGTGGAACAGGGCTACGGCGATGAAGACGACCTCAAGCACATCGAGGAAGGCGGCTGCATGCGGGGCGCCGACCCTTCTGCCGTTTCCGACCTGGCCAAGAAGCGCCAGCGCGACGAGACGGGAACCCTCGGTTCGGGAAATCATTACCTCGAGGTGCAGCATGTGGCCCACATCGACGATCCCGAGATCGCGGCCGCCTTTGGCCTTGAGGAAGGAGCGATCGTCGTCAGTATCCATTGCGGTTCCCGCGGTCTCGGACACCAGATCGGAACGGATTATTTGCGACGGATGGTCGCCGAAGCGAGTCGATACGGCCTAAGCCTGCCGGATCGTGAATTGGCCTGTGCCCCTCTCAACTCGAGCACGGGGCGAGATTACCTGGGCGCCATGCGCGCCGGCATCAATTGTGCCCTCGCCAATCGGCAGATTGTCACGCACCTCACACGCCAGGCCTTCTCCCAACTGTTTGAGGGCATCCGACTGCACGTTCTCTACGACGTGTCCCACAACACCTGCAAGGAGGAAACCCACCGCATTGACGGCGTCGAGAGAAAGCTCTTTGTTCATCGCAAGGGCGCGACCCGCGCCTACCCGCCCGGCCATCCCGATATCCCGGAACGTTTTCGTCCCTTCGGACAGCCGGTGTTGATCGGCGGCTCCATGGGAACCGCCTCGTACGTGCTGGCGGGAAGGCCGGAAGGCCGCGCCTTTGCTTCCGCCTGCCACGGCGCCGGCCGGGCCATGAGCCGGCATCAGTCCAGAAAGCGCTGGCAGGGCCGCAGTGTTGTCCATGAACTGGAGGGGCGCGGCATCCTGATTCGCAGCGTGAGCATGCGCGGTGTGGCCGAGGAGGCTCCCGGCGCCTACAAGGATGTGCTCGCCGTGGTCGAGGCCGCCCATCACGCGGGTCTGGCGCGCAAGGTGGCACGTCTGGAACCGATCATCTGCATCAAGGGTTAAGCAACTCGAACATGCGGCGGCCAAGCCAGGTTGGATTGCGCTCGATTGTGGCGCCGGCGGCGGCCAGGGCCTTGAATTTTGCCTCCGCCGTGCCCTCCACTCCGGAAATGATCGCCCCGGCATGTCCCATGCGCTTGCCTTTCGGAGCCGTGGCGCCGGCGACGAAGGCGACCACGGGCTTGGACACATGATGGCGGATGAATTCGGCCGCCCGCTCTTCGTCGGAACCGCCGATTTCGCCGATCAGAACAATCCCCTCGGTCTGGCCGTCTTCCTCGAACAGTCGCAGGGCCTCGACAAAGCCCAGGCCATGGATGGGATCTCCGCCCATGCCGATGCAGGTGCTCTGCCCCAAGCCCGCTTCGCTCAGTTGGGCCACTGCCTCGTAGGTGAGTGTTCCGGAACGTGAGATGACGCCGACGCGGCCGCGCCGATGGATGTGGCCCGGCATGATGCCGATCTTGGCCTCGCCCGGACTGATGATGCCGGGACAGTTCGGGCCGATCAGTACCGGCGATGCGTCCATGGATTTAAGCCGCTCCTTGACCGCGAGCATGTCCTGCACCGGTATGCCCTCGGTGATGCAAACGATCAGGCGCAAGCCGGCCTCGAACGCCTCAAGAATGGCCGCCGGCGCAAAAGGCGGCGGCACGAAGATCACCGTTGCCTCGGCACCCTCTGCCGCCACGGCTTCGGCCACGGTATCGAACACGGGCAGCCCGAGATGCGTCCGCCCGCCCTTGCCCGGCGTGACGCCGCCCACCAGCTTGGTGCCGTACTCGAGCATCTGCCGGCCATGGAAGGTTCCCTGCCGGCCGGTGAATCCCTGGCAGATCACACGTGTATCCTTGCGCAGCAGCACACTCACCGACGGCCTTCCTTCATTCGCCCGCTTCCGGCCTCAACACCAGACAGGACAAGGGGGGCAATGTCATTTGCACCGAGCAGGGTTGATTCATCCACGCCACGTGCTCGGCAAAGACACCGCCGGCGTTGCCCATGTTTGAGCCCCCGTAGACCTCCGCATCGGTGTTCAGGATTTCCTTGTAGAAACCGTCCTGCGGCACGCCCAGGCGGTAACCGAGACGCGGGATCGGGGTCAGATTCAACACCACCACGACATACCCCCCGTGCCTGTCCCTGCGCAAATAGCTCAGTGTGGATTGGGTGGCATCGTTGCAATCGATCCACTGGAAACCGTGCGGCTCGAAATCGACCTCATGCAGGGCCGGAACTTCCCGCACCAATCGGTTCAGGTCGCGCATCAGAAGCTGCAGTCCGCGGTGCGGCATGTAGTTCGTCTGATCCCAATCGAGGCTTTTTGTATCCACCCATTCACCCCATTGACCGAATTCGAGCCCCATGAACATCAGCTTCTTGCCCGGATGCGTGAACATATAGCCGTACAGGGCGCGTAGGTTGGCGAATTTCTGCCAGTCATCGCCGGGCATCTTGTTGGGCATCGAGCCCTTGCCGTGCACGACCTCGTCATGGGAAAGCGGGAGAATGAAGTTTTCGGTGTAGGCATAGATCTGGGAAAAAGTGATGTCGCCGTGATGGTAGCTGCGGTAAATCGGGTCCAGGGAGAAGTAGCCCAGTGTATCGTTCATCCAGCCCATGTTCCACTTCATCGTAAATCCCAAGCCGCCCAGATAGGTCGGACGACTCACCATCGGCCAGGAGGTGGACTCCTCGGCCATCGTCACGGCCCCGGGGAAACGCTCGTGCACCAGGCAGTTGAATTCCTTCAGAAAATCCACGGCTTCCAGGTTCTCGCGGCCGCCGTATCGGTTTGGCAGCCATTCTCCTTCCTTGCGGGAATAATCCAGGTACAGCATGGAAGCCACAGCATCCACGCGCAGGCCGTCGATGTGGTATTGATCCAGCCAAAAGAGTGCCGAGGCGATGAGGAAGTTGCGCACCTCGTTGCGGCCGTAGTTGAAGATGTAGGTGCCCCAGTCCCGGTGTTCCCCAAGCCTTGGATCGGCATGCTCGTACAGCGGCGTGCCGTCGAAGCGGGCCAGGCCGTGGCTGTCCTTGGGAAAATGGGCCGGCACCCAATCCAGGAACACGCCGATGCCATTCTGATGGCAGTAGTCGACGAAGTAGCGGAAATCATCCGGCGTGCCGTAGCGGCTGGTGGGGGCGAAGTAACCCACGGTCTGGTAGCCCCAGGAGCCGTCGAAGGGATGTTCGGTCACCGGCATCAATTCGATATGGGTAAACCCGAGCCAGCGGCAATATTCCACCAGTTGCCGCGCCAACTCCCGGTAATGGAGAAAATGACCGTCCTCGCCGCGACGCCAGGAACCGAGATGCACCTCGTAGATGTTGACCGGCTTGTCCATGGGTGGACCGGCCTCCCGCCGCGCCCGCATCCAGTCGGCATCGTGCCAGACATATTCTTCCGGATTGTGCACGATGCAGGCCGTGGCCGGCCGCACCTCCATCTGCTGAGCGTAAGGATCCACTTTCAGCAGGATGTCCCCTGTTCTGCTGCGTATCTCGTATTTGTACAACTCACCGGCACACAATCCCGGGATGAACAGCTCCCAAACGCCGGAGCCGCCGCGCACACGCATCGGGTGCTCGCGCCCGTCCCAATGATTGAAGTTGCCCACCACGGACACGCGTTCGGCATTCGGAGCCCATACGGCGAAGGAGACTCCGGCCACTCCCTCGTGTTTCCGCACGTGGGCACCGAGCAATTTGTATTTCTCGTAATGGCGGCCCTCACCGATCAGGTGCAGGTCGAAATCCGAAAGAATGGGCGGAAAACGGTAAGGGTCCTCGAATTCCCAGCGATGCCCCTCGGCATTCTCAACCCGCAGGCGGTAGGTTTCATCGAAGCCCATCTTGCCCAGATGCACCGCGTACATGCCCGCCGGATGGATGCGGCGCATCGGCACCGCCCGACCGGTGGCGGGCAAAACCCAGGCCTTGACCGCGCGCGGCAGGAAGGCGCGGATGACCACGCCGCCCTTCGCATGCGGGTGCCGTCCCAACCAGGCAAAGGGGTCATGGCATCGGGCCTCGATGATTCGTTGCATGATTTCATTCTCATTCATCGTTTTGTCCCATCCCCTCTCATGATTGAGCTTTGGTTCGGCATCCGCAGCAAAGTCGGCGGGCTTCAAGTGATCACGGTCGGCTGCGAGCGCCCCGTCCAGGTCTGGATACCGGACAGGGAGCGGGCAGCGGCCACCAGATCGGCGAGCGCGGTTTGCGCGTCCCGATCGTGTCTGGCCGGATCCGGTTCGAAGGCCTCCAGGTAGATACGGACGGTGGCGCCGCTCGTCCCCGTTCCGGACAGACGGAAGACCATGCGTGCATCATCGTCGAAGAGGATGCGGATGCCCTGACCGCGGCTCTCGCTTCCATCCACCGGATCGACATAGGAAAAATCATCGGCCGTCCGGATCGAGCGCCCGGCCAGCCTTTGCCCCGGAAGCTCGGGAAGACGCCGGCGCAAGGCCTCCATCATTTTCTCGGCCGCGGCGGTATCCACGCCTTCGTAATCGTGGCGTGAATAGAAGTTCCGGCCGAACCTGCGCCAATGGCCGCGCACGATTTCCCCGACGGGTTGCCTCCGCAAAGCGAGGATATTGAGCCAGAACAAGACCGCCCACAAACCGTCCTTTTCCCGTACATGATCCGAGCCGGTGCCGAAGGATTCCTCTCCGCATAGCGTGATCCTGCCGGCATCCATCAAATTGCCGAAGAATTTCCAGCCGGTGGGTGTTTCGAAACATGGGATGCCAAGATCCTCCGCCACCCGGTCGACGGCCCGGCTGGTCGGCATCGAGCGGGCCACACCGGCCAGGCCGGCGGCGTAGCCGGGAACATCGCAGGCATGGGCGGTGAGAATGGCCAGGGAATCGCTGGGAGTGACGAAGAAATCGCGTCCCAGAATCATGTTGCGGTCGCCGTCTCCATCCGAGGCGGCACCGAAATCGGGGGCACCGTCGGCGAACATCTCTTGCACAAGTGTCCTGGCATAGGTCAGGTTGGGGTCGGGATGACCGCCTCCGAAATCCTGCAGGGGTTGTGCGCGCATGACGGTGCCGGACGGAGCCATCAACCTGCCCTCGAGAATCTCCCTTGCGTAGGGGCCGGTCACGGCATGCATGGCGTCGTAGCGCATCCGGAAGTCACCGCGCAGCAGCTTCGAGATGGCCTCGAAATCAAACAGCCGCTCCATCAGATCGGCATAATCGCGAACCGGATCGAGGATCTCGACCTTCATATCCCCCAGATGCACGGTACCTGGGATGTCCAGATCCACGTCCCCGCCGTCCAGAATCGCATACCTCCGGATGGCACGACTGCAACGGTAAATCGCCTCGGTCACGGCTTCCGGTGCCGGCCCTCCGTTGTCGGTATTGAACTTGATACCGAAATCGCCCCCCGGCCCACCTGGATTGTGGCTGGCGGAAAGGATGATACCGCCGTGGGCACCGTGCTTCCGGATGATGCACGATGCCGCCGGCGTCGACAGGATGCCTCCCCTTCCAACCAGGGTGCGCGCCACTCTGGCCGCTGCCGCCATTTTGAGAATAACCTGGATGGCATGGCGATTGTAGAAGCGGCCATCACCTCCGACCACGATCGTTGCGCCCTCGAATCCCCCGACCCCGTCGAAGATGGATTGCACGAAATTCTCCAGATAATGCGGCTGCCGGAAGACCTGCACCCGCTTGCGTAAACCGGAGGTTCCGGGTCGCTGATCCTCGAATGGACGTGTATGGATTGTTCGAATACGCATGCCTGCTCCTCTTCCGCAAGCTAGCAGGCTGACGGAGGCATTGGAATCGCAGCGCGAAGCGCAAGGTCTTCGACAGGCCGGTGCAACCCACGGGATGCCGGTCGCAACCCGTTGTTTTACACGGTGGGCCATTGGATGTTAGACTTACTTATACAAAGAGGCCGGATACGCGGAGGGGAAATGGAAAGTCGATGCCTGAAATGATGATGCAGCGCCATATCAGCCGATTGACGAGTGAAACCCTGGCCATCGTTTTGGCCGGCGGCAAGGGCTCGCGGCTCAAGGGTCTGACGGAGTGGCGCGCCAAACCCGCGGTTCCTTTCGGCGGCAAGTTCCGCATCATCGACTTCCCGCTTTCCAATTGCATCAACTCCGGTATCCGACGCATCTCCGTGGTCACCCAGTACAAATCCCATTCGTTGCAGCGTCACCTGCAGCGCGGCTGGGGCTTTCTCTCCGGTCAGTTCGGGGAGTTCATCGAGGTCCTTTCGGCCCAGCAACGACTGGGCGGCGGCTGGTACACCGGCACCGCCGATGCCATCTACCAGAACCTGGACATTCTGCGGGAATACAATCCCCAGTATGTTCTCATCCTGGCCGGCGACCACATCTACAAGATGGACTATGGAAAAATGGTGGCGGCGCACGTGGCCAAGGGCGCGGACATCACCGTCGGCTGTATCCCGGTGCCGCTTTCCGAAGCCAGCGCCTTCGGCGTCATGGAAGTGGACGAGGAAGGCCGGATCCGTGAATTCACCGAGAAACCCCCGCAACCCAGGCCCATGCCCGACCATCCGGACAAAGCACTGGCATCGATGGGGATCTACGTCTTCACCGCCGCCTTTCTGCGCGAGTGTTTGATCGCCGACGCCGCCGACAAGGCTTCCAGCCATGATTTCGGCAAGGACATCATCCCCGGCTCCATCCACAAGGCCAATGTCTTTGCCTTCCGCTTCATGAACGCCAACACCGGCGCCCCGGGCTACTGGCGGGATGTAGGGACCATCGACGCCTACTGGGAGGCCAACATGGATTTGGCCAACATCATGCCCGAATTGAATCTGTACGACCAAAACTGGCCGATCTGGACCTACCAGGAGCAGTTGCCCCCGGCAAAATTCGCCTTCGACGACGAAAACCGCCGCGGCATGGCCGTGGATACGATGCTCTCCGGCGGTTGCCTGATCACCGGTTCCATCGTACGTCACTCCGTTTTGTTCTCCAATGTACGCGTGCATTCGTTCTCGGAAATCCAGGACAGTGTCATTCTGCCGAATGTGGAGATCCGCCGTGGTTGCCGCATCACCCGCTGCGTCCTTGACAAGGGCGCGATCCTGCCGGAGGGAACCGTCATCGGCGAAGACCCCGAGGAGGATGCGAAACGTTTTTATGTCAGCGAAGGCGGCATCGTGCTGGTAACACCGGAGATGCTGGGCCAGAATCTGCACGCAGTCTGAAATTCACAACAGGAACCCGGAAACCTTGACGCACAAACTCAACGTCGTCTTCTGCTGGCACATGCATCAACCCTTCTACCGCGATGCCGAATCCGGCCGTTACGCCCTGCCATGGGTGTATCTGCATGCCATGAAGGATTACACCGATATGGCGGCAATCCTTGAACAGGTTCCGGATGTGCGCGCGGTCGTCAATATCGTTCCATCGCTGATCACGCAGATCGAGGATTACGCCCGGGGTATCCGGGCCTGGCTATCCGAGCGCAAGGAGCTTCCCGACCCCTTGCTGGCCGCCCTGGCACGTGAGAACGCCACCTTCTCCGAGGAAGAAAAAGACTGGCTTCTGCACGCCTGTTTCCGCCTCAATCACGAACGCAACCTGCATCGCTACCCCCCCTACACCCGTCTCTGGGAACTGGCCGAACAGGTCCGGGCCCTGGACTCCATCTCCTATCTCGCAGACGGCTATTTCACCGACCTGCTCACCTGGTACCACCTGGCATGGCTGGGCGAAACCGTGCGCAATCAGCATTTCGTCGCCCGCCGCCTGATGGAGAAGAAGCAGGATTTCAACTTCCAGGACAGGCGGGATCTGATTGTTCTGATCGCCGAATTGCTCGAAACCATCCCGTCGCGCTATCGCAGGCTTGAGGAAAACGGGAAGATTGAGCTTTCGACCACGCCGTACGCCCACCCGATCCTACCCTTGTTGCTGGACTTCAATTCCGCCCGCGAAACCGTACCGGATGCCTTGATCCCCTCGCATCCCTACCCGGGTGGATTGGAGCGTGCACGGGACCATATCGAACGGGCAAAACGCGTCCATCTCGACACATTCGGCCGCCCCGCCCGAGGGTGCTGGCCGGCCGAGGGCGCCGTGTGTCAGAGGAGCGTGCAACTTCTGGCCGAAGCGGGCTTCAAATGGTGCGCCACAGGCGAGGGAGTGCTGCACCATTCCCTCGGACGCAACATCCGCGAACATCATGATGGTGCGGAGCTCTACCATCCCTGGCGTGTGGGGGGCGGAAAGCGGATCCATTGCTTTTTCCGGGACGATCGCCTCTCAGACCGGATCGGCCTCGACTACCAACGCTGGCACACCGCCGATGCCGCGGCCAACCTCCAGCCGGAGCAGGACGGGATCCACCAGAGAAGACAGAGGAAAACAGCGCAACACGGCGCTGACAA